>CAZCAD010000001.1:0-28306 GCA_964496525.1 uncultured Flavobacteriales bacterium
GGATTGATTTGTGGAGCCGGAGGGGATCGAACCCTCGTCCAAACAATGAGCTAATATCACTTCTACATGCTTATTCTGTGATTGATTTTAGAGCTAAAGCCGGACACGGACACCCTACTCTAACCTTAGCTGCGATGAGCTTCACCGGTGCATCACAGCCCTGCACTGACTAGTCTGAAACTTGATGTCTAAACCCACTCTCTTCAGACAGGAGAAATGGTAGACAGTTAGTTCCCCTTACTATAATTCAGGTGGAATTAAGCATAATCAAACTAAGTTCGATTATGCAGCTAACGCGTAAGAATTATTGTTGTCAATTATTCTAGTGTGCGATACCGTTTTACGAGAGAAATCGCATTGCTCGACATGCTTAGACATCAACCGCAATTGCAGTCAAATCCAAGTCGGCCCCAAAGAACTAAGAGCAAAGGTAGTTAATTAGGGATTTATTCGTTCTTGTATTCGTCGACAACCTCAGTATTAATGAGTCCAATATTCACCATGCCCTCTTCTTGATCATAAAATTTTATGGTTAGCATATACTTTTCGTACTCCCAGTATTTAGATTCGTCTTCGCCCAGCTTAATAATTATTTTAGTAGATGGTCCGTAATCTTTTTCCATCACCTTTAGCATCTCCCTGAAACATGGCAAGCCGCACGGATAAAATTGCCACCACATATTACTCAGGTGACCTTTATAAAATGAGAGCTTTAGATCGTATGCTCTCCGACCGAAGGGAGTCATATCAGATCCTGTGTAATAGTAATATGTGCTGTTGCCATTCTTGCTGTCATAGCGAAGGTCTGTAAAATCGTCCGGTGTCAATCCTAGTTTAAATTCATTGTAACCATTGTCATCTGCCAGCTTTTTAGCCGACTGTGCATGGGTTGAACTTATCGCTAAAAATGTGATAAGTGATAGAAATAATGATTTCATAGTTTAATAGTTTTAAGTTTTTACAAAAGTGAAACGTAAAACTTTCCAGAAAGTAACGCTTCCTACAAATGAAAACGAAAAGAAACCTCCAATGCTAGAGAGTTAGTGCGCCGAATTGTATTGATGAGCATGCTATCCCAGCCACCGCCCTGATTTGTTTGCAATGTATAGGTAGAACCTCCCAAACCTTCTAAAAATTCGAGCGGACTTAAGCGAGGAAAAAACTCATCCTGAACAAAAAACATAGATCCTATTGGGAACGACAGTCCGGTGACAATTGAAAAATGCTGAGTCAGTGGCCAGACTCTTCCCATTTTACCCTGCAGGGTTAGGTTGTGAACTCTTTTCTTACTGCTATCAGTAAAAGAAATGCTTTCGGTGAAAATTTCTTGTTGTTTTACAAAAAATCCGCCGGTTGTCGTTCCGAGATCGCCCCAGCGTATTGCTCTTCCGGAACCAACACTGGCACTGCCAAAGTGTAGCGAAAAGCCCAGGTATTTTCCAATTGGGGATATTGACCCCTTGCGATAAAATTTCAACTCGAACTTAGCACTCAAAAGTGTGGCCTTAGGAGCCAAAATTAAATCTTCAATCGGAAGACTTGTTCCCGGATTAAAACGCCCGTCTATCGAAGACTCACGAAATTGACTGTACTCAGCCCCAAAAGAAAGTTCCATTCTTCGGCTGGTCACAAAGTTGTAATTGATTCCAATATTTGAATGTACTAACCTCAATGGCCTCTTAAGGAAGTCAACACCCAGGGAATTTGTCTTAATATTATCTCTTCGTTTTAAACTGGAGGCAATATCAACCTTTACCTCAAACGAATGCCGCGAACCGTAATACCCGGTTTGTGCGAACGATATATATGAAAAAGCCGAGCATAAAAACGCTATGATAATTCCTTTCTTACTCATTATTTGACCGCTCTTTTATCCTCTTTTCCCAGTTGATACAATACATCGAAAACATACGCCTGCAAAATCATATCAACCCCTTTTAAATTAACCGTTTCGCTCTGTGCAAATTCCACCTGATCTGTTTCAGCATCAATACTGAGAGCAGTTAAGGTGAAGTAATTATGTGGAATGATTAAGTCAATCAAGGCAATTGGTGAAGTATAAACCGCCATAATCGCATACAAATGCCATGTGCTAAATGAATTTCGGTCTTTAAACATTTGAACTCCGGTAAATAAATAATGTGATGTGCCGTGTTTTTCGTTCAATCCCAACATAATATCTCTGGAGGACGAAATCATTTTTATTTCATCATGTGAAAGCACCTCCGACACCCACTCAAACAATATTCCGATTTCATTGTATTTTTCAACTTGATTGGCTCGCAATTGCTTTGAGTCAACCAATTCAATTTCCAAATCAACTCGCCTATACTTTTTAGAATAGATATTGGCCATACCAACCTTTTTACTCTCCGATTTAGCCAGGTTTTGACGCCCTTTTGTTTTGAAATTCTCAAAGAGCGGATCAACGACGACAACTTTGTCAAGCCCCAATCGATACCCTCTCTTTCTTAATCGTTTACGCTCTGCATACGATAATTCGGTCACCGGCTCCTCTTCAATTTTATCCTTCATATCCTTCAAATCATCGATTAAGTCATCATCTTTCACTACATCATAAAGAGCAAATAAATGAAAATCGTCAAGTGCAATTTCTTCATCCTTGCTGTCATCAAGCATGCCACGCAGCTTCTTCTTGAGCTTAATCTTTTCATATTTTGACAAATCAGATTCATCAACTTTCTTGATAGAGTCCTGCACATCAAATGTCTTTAGCTCCTCGGTTAACTCTGCCTGATACTGATTAAATGTCTTGTCCTTGAGGTTTCTAAAGTCAAATTTAGATTTAGCCACCAACTCCCGCTGCATATCTTCCAAATAGACTTTACCCATTTTGTTTTTAGGATATTTTTTTGCAAAATCAATCGCATATCGCAAAGCCATGACATTTAGTTGTGATCGCTTTAGCTGTTTCAAAAGGAAATGAAGCTTGTAGCTTTCGCCCTCAATTTTCTTTGGCTTAACGATCACATCATAATACCGGTTTGCATTTTTGTACTTCGCTAATCCATACCAACACTTAACAAATGCAAGCTCTAAAAACTCACTGTCCGGATATTTTTTCTGTAGCAAGTAGATGGAATAAATCGCCCTACCGTATGAGCAGTTCGCTAAGTGAAGATTTATGTGCTCAAAACGACAAAGATCTCTTACTTTAAAAAAGTCATCTTCTGATATCTTGAATTTTAAATCTCCCTTAGACTTTTTTTTACCGATGTAGTCCACGGCTTCATCCATTCGTTTTTCAATATTCGGGTGAGTGCTTCCTTCATCGTCATAATCTTTTTCTAAAGAGATTTGCTTAATCGTATCAGGATAATAACTGCCCGGTACAATAAGTGCTTCTGTATTCAAATAGGTCGTATCGACTTGAATATCATCGAAAGGTAAATACGAGAAGAGAAGAACTTCAAAAGAAGAAAAAATCTCGTCCACCGCATATTCCGAATCCAGGTAAATGTCAATTCCCCCGATGTCCGCTTCCAACTCATTCTTTTTGTCATAAACACTCATCTGCGAGATTCGCTCATCATAATTTTGGCGTTTGTACTCACCTCTTCCGGACTCCATTCGCTGTTCTTCGATGTAGCCTTCCTGAAGATGTTTCTCCGTATAATGTGAAATCTCGTGTGCAAGAATGTAGGCGAGCTGTGCCTCATTTTCTAATGTTGCGATTAAACCGGTGGTAATAAATATAATTCCCTGATCTGTGGAGAAGGCGTTTGCCACAGTCGTTTTTAGAACATAGAACCGCAACTCTTCCTGTAGTTTTTTCTCCCTGCGAAGAAGATTTTTCGCGACTTTGTTCAGGTATTTTGTGCATGGATCATTAAACAGGACTCTACCACTTAACAAGAGTTCATCAATAAAAAAGCGTGTGGATAAAAAGAAATCTTTGTCAAGCTCCTTATTCTCATTCTTTTTTATATCCTCTTTGTACTTATCAATTGTGAGTCTAAGGAAATCTTGCGGAATCATTCCTTCAGAGCGAAGAGACCTAAAATTTGAAAGATTCTGACTATACGTTGACGTGCAGAGTAATAAACAAAAAAACGGAACTAAATTTTTTATCATAAGCTTACCATAAATTGAATGTGATCTGATCAGGAAAACAGCTAAAAAAGCTCGAAACTGTCAGTCTAACGAGATGTACAAATATACTAATTCGCAAAATGTAGAAAGTTCCGCAACTCTGAATCTTAATCATTTTAGAAAGAATTGTTGACAAATAACCACCAGTCGAAGAATCCAAATGAAATAGTTTATACTTTTGTCGCGGGCATAGAAATGGCGACAGCTAAGACAGCAAATAGGAATGAACGCGATTAAGCTCGGAATTATAAAGGAATTAAAGTTTCCTGTTGATAAAAGAGTGCCCTTGACTCCTGCTCATTGTTTGGAGGTTTTAGAAAAATATTCTAATGTTGAGATTTTTGTTCAAAAGAGTGAAATTCGATCATTCAAAGATAAAGAATATGAACAGTCAGGAATCACCTCAGTAGATGACATTTCACACTGTGATATTTTCATGGGAGTAAAAGAAGTTCCGGAAAACGCGCTTATTCCGAGCAAAAAATACATGTTTTTCTCGCACACTTTTAAGGGACAAACATACAATCGAAGCTTATTGCAAACAATTATCGCAAAGTGCATTCAGTTAATCGATTATGAAACGCTGACCAACAAAAAGGGTCATCGTATTATAGGATTTGGTCGATATGCCGGTATCGTTGGTTGTTACAATGGACTTAGGGCTTTGGGCATGAAAAAGGAACTCTATGATCTCAAACTCGCTAATCAATGTCATGATTATGTGGAATTGAAGCAAGAATTGAAAAAAGTTCAACTTCCCTCATCGACAAAAATAGTTTCAACCGGCTTTGGCAGAGTCGGTAATGGAGCAGCTGAAATTTTTAATAGTCTTGGTCTAAGGGAAGTCTTCGCAGAGGATTTACTTAATCAGGAATTTAATGAGCCCGTATATACGCGATTAGGGGTTGAGGAATATTACGCAACGGTCGATGGAAGTGACTTCGATCGCAAGGACTTCTTCAAAAGTGGTGAAGGATACATTTCAACTTTTCCGAGATACCTGGAAGTAGCTGACTTGTTTGTGGCTTGTCATTATTGGGATGCAAGCTCGCCCTACATCGTGGATCGTGAAGCTTTAAAGAATCCAGCTATCAAAGTATCTGTGATCGCCGATATTTCATGCGATATTAATGGACCGATTGCTTCGACCCTTCGTGCCTCAAGCATTGGCAATCCACTGTATGGTTATGATCCGAAGGACGAATCGGAAACTGAATTCATGGCAGATGGCTCAATCGGTGTAATGGCGGTAGATAATCTTCCCTGCGAATTACCCAGGGACGCGTCAGAAGGATTTGGTCGAGATTTGATCGATCATGTTTTCCCGTTTCTATTGGGCGGAGAAGACCCGGATAGAATCATTGAAAGGGCCAGTGAGACTAGTCTTGAAGGCGAACTGATGCCAAAATATGCTTACTTGGGCTCCTACCTGCTTGGAAAAGACTAAAATTTCTCCATTTCTTATCTTTTAGAATCATTAGAGATTAGACCATTATTAATGGCCAAATTAAGCACGACTTAGTCCCTTGATTGAGCCCGATCTGTCTCTATAAAAAAGTTGTTCATCGAAATATGTAACCTTTTGTCCTTAAAACGAGTTACATGGGGAGGTTGAGTGGAATAAAAAAAAATGAATTTAGGGCTTGACACGTATATTGAATTAGCTTAAATTCGCAGACCAGTAATTAAAGAAAGGAAATTAAAGAATGAGGCAGTTAAAGATTACAAAATCCATAACTAACCGTGAGAGTCAATCCCTTGACAAGTATCTTCAGGATATTGGTAAGGAGGAACTCATTACTGCTGAGACTGAAGTTGAATTGGCTAAAAGAATCAAGCAAGGTGACCAAGAGGCCCTTGAAAAACTAACTAAAGCCAATTTAAGATTCGTGGTATCGGTAGCCAAGCAGTACCAAAATCAGGGTCTTACTTTGCCGGATTTGATCAATGAAGGAAATCTCGGTTTAATTAAGGCAGCACAAAAATTTGACGAAACAAGGGGATTTAAATTTATCTCTTACGCTGTATGGTGGATTCGTCAGTCGATTCTTCAGGCATTGGCCGAACAAGCGCGTATTGTTCGATTGCCCCTGAACCAGGTTGGATCGTTAAATAAAATCAACAAGGCTTTCTCTAAATTGGAGCAAGAGTATGAAAGACCACCGTCTGCTGAAGAGCTGGCTGAGGTTCTTGAAGTGCCTGAGGACAAGATTAAGGAAAGCATGAAAGTAGCAGGACGTCACGTTTCAATGGACGCTCCCCTCTCTTCTTCTGAAGATGGCGGAACGTTGATGGATGTGATGGCGAATGCAGATTCTCCTAAAGCAGATAAGCTATTGATGGCTGAGTCGCTTCAAAAGGAAATCGAGCGTTCGCTTTCTACTTTGACAGATAAAGAACGAGAGATCATCCGTTTGTTCTTTGGAATTGGAATGAACCACGGATTGACGCTGGAAGAGATCGGAGCAAAATTCAATCTGACTCGTGAGCGTGTACGTCAAATTAAAGAAAAGGCGATCCGTCGTCTAAGACATACATCCAGAAACAAATTACTCAAAGCATATTTGGGATAGTTTTATATTAGAAGAAGGCTGTCGCAAGACAGTAAAAAAAAACCGCCAGTCCCGATAACTATCGAGAGAGCGGTTTTTTTTTGCCCTTAAATGAACGTTTGCTACACTCAGCTTTATTAATTTACAAGAATGAAACCATCCAAAATAGTGTTGTTAGTAGCAGGGATCCTGATATCTTTGGGCACTTATGGCCAGTTAACCGCTCCAATCCTCCCCAAAGCAGTCTTGGAAAATCCGGAATTCCTAAAAAATCAAAAACGAAGTCAGCGTTTTTATCAAAGCAGCGATGAGGCCTGGCAGATTATTGAAGGATTCGATCAAAATGGATTCAAAAACTATTCTTCAGCCGGAACATCATGGGGCTATGATTCAAAACCTTATGTAGTAGATTTTGTCAGAAACAATGAAGGACGGGTCACTGAAAAGACTGTTCGAACATCATCCGATACCTCCACCATTTACCTCTATACACTTAATAATTTTGGTAAAGCAATTAAGAAAGTGGGCTTCGAAGTCTACAATGACAATAAAGATTCATCTTATTTCGAAAAGCATGTTTCCGCGCAGATAAATGACTCCACTTTTTTGGTAAAAAAAATGATGTTTGAGTTCAATACTCAGCGCTATTTGCGATTCTATGATCCCGATATGGTGCATCAAGGGGAGTTCGGTAAGGATAAATGGGTTGTAAAAGCTGAGATGAAAATCACGACTGGCGATGGCTATATTCAAATTCGAACAGATTATAAAGGTCCAAAAATTCATAGCTACGATAAGACGGGAATAGAGACCGAGAAATTTTATTTTGACGATCAAAAGCGAGTGGTTAAACTGGAAAGCTGGGAGGATGGATCTCCGGAAAATGTTAGACGCACAGAATATGAATATTTGAATGGCCGCTTAATCAGCAAAAAATATTATTCTTTCAAGGGTGAAGAGGTCGTAAAAGAGCTTAGGACACTTTATGACTATCTGGAAAACGGAAATATGAATGCGATTGAAGTGTATGGCGATATGCTCCAGCGCGATAAATTCGAATATGATGATCAGAATCGACTTATAAAGCGGGTATCATCTGATGATAAAACCGGACATAAAGATAGCTGGGTCTTTGAATATGAATAAGGCAGAATCTTAAAATAAGCCATCCTTTATTACCTTTCGATTATGTTCGTTCCAAAAATTCAAGCTCAAACAAAGGCAATTCTCATTCTGTTTTACCTGATGACAAATCACGCCCATGCTCAATTTGAAATTCCTGTGGCGCCGGATTTGAATCAGGAAACAAGGCAAACCAATAAAGATATTATCGTTACGGAATCTTCTGAAGGCGGCTACGCGGAGTTTAAGAAAGACCTCTACTATAATTCAAAAGGACAAATCTACAAAGAGGTCAATTTTGACTTAAAAGGACCCGACAGCACGCAGATTAAGGAGATTGTCCTTTTTTTGTATGACCAAAAAGGAAATCCAACCGAAGAGAAAACAATCGACATCTGGGGGGACGCAAAGGTCATTTACCGTGCTTATGATGACATGAATCGGATCAGCTTCATCAGTATAATTAAAATCGATTCCGGTGGTACTGTAATCGATACCCTGGATATGGAGCGCAATAGCTACATCACGAATCAAAAGGTTCAGGTCCTTCGTTACAGTCGTTTCGAATTTGACGATCAAGATTACTACTATTCCGAAGATCCGTATGGAGAAATCTATGAGTATAATAAGGGAAATAATGAATGGGTGGTTCACGATAGTGTGGTTATAACAATAACCCAAAATGGAATCGTTGAAAGGATGGGTTCAAATATGTATCGATACCTTGGAGATAGCGAAGGAAGGCTCATAAAAAAGGAAATGTGGGATTTCAGCAGTCCGGAACGAATTCATTCAACTGAATACAGCTATGAAAATGGACAATTGATTTTCGAAAAGGTATATAAGATAAATGGCGATGAACGCATCGAAGAAGGGAATACGAATTATACCTATTCCGGATCTCGGGGACAACTAATTCGAATGGATGCCAAAGATGAATATAGTATTTACAGTGACAGCTACGAATATGACAAGCAAGGAAGGCTGCTCAAGGTAGTTATCGAGATGGATGGAATTAGTGAAATCATTCGCTATAGCTACCGTTCGCTGTAAGTTCTTACCGAATGTTAATAATTATCAACAAACTCTAAACAAATTCCAATAATTCGGAATTTTGAAATTACCTTTGCAGCGGCTTTAACGTAAAGCTTTTGAAATAGATAAATTATCGAAACAACAACCACTAATCCAGTTGATATGGAATCAGCAATAGGCTACGAGAAAGGGCTCAAGGAATACATTGATAACGAACGTGTCGCAGTCAAATTAGCTCACTTTGTTGGAGAACTTTTGTTTGACAAAGGAATTGAGCTTGTTCTCTTCAGAAATCACTTACTTGACATAACTACTTCGGAAATAATCAATCTGCACAATTATGCAGAAAATGTAGTTGGGAAAAAGATATTTATTAAAACGACCTACGCACTGGCAGAAGAGATTTACAAAATGAAATTGGCTCCTGCCAAAATTGATGTCGGTCTTTTATGTCACGAATGGATTCATGAAGGTGAGAATTACGAGACGAAGGGCGAATTTCTCCTGGATAAGCTCAGCGCCTTAATCGAGAACTCCAGTCATAGCTTCGAGCCTCGAGACGTGGTTTTATACGGTTTTGGACGAATCGGGCGTCTGGCAGCGCGAGAATTGGTTACTCAGGCAGGAAAAGGACAGCAATTGCGGTTGAGAGCAATTGTCACCAGAAGCGCCTCTGACGAACAAATTTTGAAAAGAGCCGCTCTTCTTAGAAGCGATTCTGTTCACGGTAAATTCAAAGGAACTGTTGAAGTTGACCTCGATAACAAAACATTGGTTATCAATGGTCAGCGTATTAGGATGATTGAGGCGAAAAATCCCGAAGACATTGATTATACTGCCTATGGCATCGACAACGCCCTCGTTATTGATAACACAGGCAGCTTCAAGGATAAGGAAGCATTGAGTCGTCACCGACAGGCAAAAGGTGTAAGCCGGGTGCTACTGACTGCTCCTGCGGCCGGAATTCCAAACATTGTTTATGGAATTAACCATTATGAATTAGATTTAAATGAAACACACATTTTTTCGGCCGCTTCATGTACAACAAATGCAATATCGCCGATTTTGAAAATAATCAACGATAAATTCAATATCCAAAAAGGGCATATTGAGACAATCCATGCTTATACCAATGACCAGAACTTGTTGGATAATATGCACAAGAAACCTCGTCGAGGGCGTTCAGCTGCGATCAATATGGTCATCACTTCCACCGGCGCCGGAAATGCAGTAACCAAGGTAATTCCTGACCTAAAGGATAAGCTGACAGCGAACGCTGTTCGTGTTCCTACACCAAATGGATCCTTGGCAATTATGAACTTGACTGTTGAAAACAAGGTGACCGTCGAAGAAGTAAATGCAGAGGTTAAAAATGCCGCGCTTAACGGTCATTTGGTCAATCAAATCCACTACTCTTTTGACGAAGAGTTAGTATCCAACGACATTATCGGAAATACCTGTTGCGCTGTTTTTGATTCACCGGCAACTATTGTCTCTCCTGATAGAAAGAATATGGTCATCTATACATGGTACGACAATGAGTACGGATATACGAAACAGGTAATTCGATTAGCAAAGCATGTTTCTAAGGTTCGACGGCTGAAGTATTATTAGGCAAACTTCTTAAACACCAGCTGGTTAAAGCAACGTCATTCCTGTCCGCCCCTGCCTGCCGGTTTACCTGCCGAAGCTTTACGTGCCCTGCCTACCGGCAGGCAGGCCGAAGGCATGCATGGCAGGCAGGTAAGACGGACGGAATCTTTAAAAACAAACCGCAAGGATTGGCAAAAATGGTTGTAACTACCGCATGATTGACTAATTCCTCGATAGATTTTAATTCTGCACAATCTACCGATTCAGTAGAAATATCTGATTTACAATTACTTACATCAGACTATTGCGCGAATAAAACACATCCAAAAAGATTGAAAGACTGCACTCCTTCTATCCCTTAAATCGTTTTAGAAAAAAATCCATTCTTCTCGATTTCATACTTTTGCGCCATTGGCGCCTAACATTTAAACTCTAAACATGAAAGCAATTCTACTTTTATTGTGTTGCAGTCAATTGGCAACTACTTCTTTTTCTGCAACTTTTACGGTAACGAATAATGGTGATAGCGGTGCCGGATCATTGAGAGATCTGGTGGCAGCGGCATCTGTAGGCGACACCATAGTCTTCGACGCCGCGGTTGATGGAATGACAATTACTTTGACCACAGGTGCAATCACAATTATTAATGACATTGTTATTCTTGGTAACGGAATAAGCAATACCATTATCGACGGCAATTCCGTCTCTCCTCTTTTTTTCCTTGGAAGCTCTATGCTTTTCATTCGTGACGCAATGTTACAAAACGCACTGGGAGCCGCATCGGCCGGATGTCTTACAGGCAGCTCAGGATTTACAGGTGATCTCGAATTCACCGGATGTGAAATCACCAATATGAGTAATTCCACGGGGGCTGAAATACTTTTTCTGAAAACAAATAATCCTAACACGGTTTTATTCGAAGATTGCTTTATTCATTTAAACGGCAGTGGCGGCGGAAATAATCTAATGGAAGGTCAGAACTTGACCATTCGAAATACAACGATTACGGAAAATAATACCTCAAACACCATTATTCCAACAACAGGTGGATCATTGTTTGAAAACTGTACATTTACTGATAATGTCCATGGTGGATCAGTGATCAACCTACGAAACTCAACGATGCAAAACAATACGATCTCCGGAAACTCCGGCATGGGAGTCGAACTTTCTACCTCCACCAATACCTGCTACCTCTACAACAATATTATCTATGGTCAAGGTTCAAGTGATGTTTATACACCGAGTATTTCAGCCATCCCAGGTCCAACTTATTTCGTTGACAAGAATATCGTTGGAAATCCTACCGGACCTTTTACACCAAGCTTTTACAGTTCGGCTAATCCCTTGCTGGACGGAGCCGGAACGCTTGATAACGGCGGTCCAACTCCAACCCAGGCAATCATGAGCGGAAGTCCGGCAATCGACGTCGGAAATGACGGCTTCGCTCCAATCGAAGATCAGCGATATTATACGAGAGTCGGTGTTTCCGATATTGGTGCCTTTGAATTAGGTGGTGGCCCGTCATGTTTAGAGACAACAAGTTCATTTAGTGAAACTCAGTGCTTCACCTATACCGTTCCAAGTGGCGATGAAACCTATACAGCAAGTGGAATTTACATGGATACAATTCCAAATGCCGGGGGATGCGACAGTGTCATGACAATCGACGTCACGATTAACACCGTTGATGCCGGTGTAACGCAGTCAGGCTTTGATTTAACTGCTGATGCCACCGGGGCTGCCTACCAATGGATGGATTGCAAAGACAGTAGCTTAATCTCAGGAGAGACCAACCAAATGTATACGCCCGGCATAGACGGCGATTATGCTTGTATCGTAACCGAAAATGGCTGTACTGATACTTCTGCTTGCTTTAATGTTTCCGGAATAGGATTCGGCGAAATTGAAGGTTTTAACTATTATTTATATCCAAATCCGACCGAAGGAAACATTACAATTTCGTCAGCCAGTTCAGTCGGTACCGTCCTTGTTATTGATTTAAGCGGTCGGGCAGTCTTTAAACAAAACTTTAATCAGCCTAAATTTGAAATGGATTTGTCTAATCTTGCCTCAGGATCTTATTATATCCGGCTGTCAACTGCGGCAGGAGAACATACCAAACCATTGCTAAAAAAATAGACTCAATAAATTTTAGTGAAAAGGTCATCTTACTTAAACCGAGATGGCCTTTTTTGTTGTCTTGGGCTTCCTCCGCTTCGCCTGGCAGGGCCGTGCCGAAACGTCATTGCAAGAAAATTATTCGAACTTTCGGCCAAGATTCTCGCTATGACGCTTTTCTCAACTCCTAATCCAGTCCCGATTCTACAATCCTGTACTCTTCTTCTTCAATAATCTCCCATCGATCATCCAAACATTCGAGCATGTCTTGAATCCGCAGCTTCTCGGGATACCGATCCGCATGAATTTCTATCTTCAAAAATTCCTCGCCTATCGGTTTAATCTCAACGAATTTTTCAGCCGATGTAATTTTGTACCAAATATCCAGACTGACATATTTGCGGTATTGAGGAAATTCCCAATCACTCATTTTCTTGTTGAATATCATTAAATTTGTAATCCATGCGTTTAAATAAGGACTATATCAAGGGTGTCGCCAAAGTTAAAAAATATGATTATAAGAAGGCTATCGTCAACTTTACAAAGGCCATTGAAGAAAACACGGCAGATGTCGAATCTTATGCTGAACGAGCAGTATGCTATCTTCATTTAAAACAATACGACCTGAGTATGTTCGACATGAACAAAGCAATTGAGCTTGAACCTAACTACAGCTATCGATATTCTTGCAGAGCTTATTTAAAAGGCAGCTTAAAAGATATGCAGGGCGCTGTCGATGATTATCAAAGAGCAGTTGATTTAGATCCGAAAGATATTATAGCCCTAAATAATTTGGGAATTGCTCAAGAAAATTTAGGCTATTATAAAAAAGCGCAAGGCAATTTTAAAAAGAGTAACGAACTGTTGGGATACGATCCTGAGAATCGCGAAATAGTGGGCAACATTGCCGTTGATAAGAAAAAGTACGGAGAGCCCGACGAAGATGAATCGAAAAAAACCTCTTCTAAAAGTAAAGGCCGGATTATGATAAATGTATTCTCAAAAAAGGCCGACTTCAAAGACTTTGTTCGGTTTGTAGGAAAAGGCTTTAAGCTAAAAGACAATGACAAAAAAGGAAAAGGCTGAGTACATCACTGAGTCCCTTGAAAAGCTGTATCCCGATCCGAAACCCGCTTTGGACTTCAAGGATTCCTATACACTTTTAATTTCCGTTCTGCTCTCGGCTCAATGTACTGATGTTCGCGTTAATCTCACCACTCCTTCCCTATTTTCAAGAGCCGACAATCCCTACGATATGATTAAGATGAGCGTGGAAGAAATTCAGGACATCATCCGCCCATGTGGTCTGTCGCCAATGAAATCTAAAGGAATTTTTGGCTTGTCTCAACTATTAATTGATAAATATAATGGTGAAGTTCCAGCAGATATGGATGCACTCGAAGAACTTCCCGCTGTAGGTCATAAAACCGCATCGGTCGTGATGTCCCAGGGTTTTGGAGTTTCTGCCTTTCCGGTAGATACCCACATTCATCGGCTCTTAACTCGCTGGGGAATTACCAACGGAAAAAACGTCGTTCAAACCGAAAAAGATGCGAAAAATATCTTTCCGATCGAACTCTGGAACAAGCTGCATTTGCAAATCATTTATTATGGTCGGGAATATTCTCCATCCCGAAATCCAAAGTTGAGCGTTGATTTTATCTCTGCCGAAATAGCCTCTAAAAAAGTACTCGCTGATTTTAAGCCATAATGAACAGATCCTAAAATAATCACGTCAATACGACCGGATTTCGACTTATTCAACCGAACTAAGTTCATAATTATATTGACTACCCACAAAACTCCCTCCCTCTTCTCCCTAACTTGGAGGCGTGAAACGAATCTGGGGCTTCATAAAGAACAAATATCTCCTCTCCTCGCTTTTTGTATTGGTTTATATTCTGATTTTACATGACACCGATATCCTAACGCTTATCAAGCGAAAAGAAAAAGTTGTCAGGCTGGAAACGGAGATCGACCGAAAAAAACAGGGAATTGAAGATCTTAAAATCTCCCTGGAAGAACTCGACGACATTCGTTCACTTGAAAAATATGCCAGAGAGGAACATCTGTTCAAAAAGGACAACGAAGATATCTTTATTTTTTCCTTTGAATGATTTTGGGTGTTAGAAGTATCCCCGATGCAAGCAAGTTCCCGACTTCTAAATTCCAACCCTCAGCCCCCAACAACTAAAACCTTTCATTCTTAAAATCTGTTAAATAAACTCTCGCAAACACCTATTTGATTAAATTTGGCGTTATTAAAACGATGAAGCTATTCCCCATAATATTCCTGCTAATCCTTGGCGGACAGACGAAGGCTCAAATTACCTTATTGAACGAGAATTTTAGTACCGGAATTCCTTCGACCTGGGCCTTGTTGGACGATGACGGATTTACGCCTCATTCCGCTGTCTCCCAGTTTACTGCGGCCTGGATATATTATGAAAGTACCGACGATTCTTCTGCGGCGAGTACATCGTACTATGAACCTGCAGACACCGCAAGCGATTATTTGATTCTTCCAAAATTGGCCCTTCTTACATTTTCTAAATTAGTTTGGAATGCACGCTCGGTTGACGCCTCATATCCTGACGGTTATTTGGTTTTAATTTCGACAACCGACAGCTTAAAGGCGAGTTTTACAGATACATTGAAGGTTGTTGAGGCGGAGAATTTTATCTGGCAAAAACATGGATTACTACTCGACACAGCAGGTTACGCTAATCAAGATGTTTTCATCGCCTTTCTGAACAACACGGCTGACGGATTTATTCTTGAACTGGATGATATTATCGTTCTGTCAGACGACAATGCCGCCATTAATGAAACTGAAAAAATTCAGCTGATTGTATATCCAAATCCGGCGACAGATTATTTGCATGTTCAATACCAACTTGAACCATCAGAATATTACCTCGTCCATGATCTTCGGGGAAACGTGGTTCTGAGATCTCTGGAAAGTCAGATTGATGTTTCGTCCTTGTATTCAGGGATGTACATTATCACCATTCAAACCAAAGAAGGTTTGCTTCAACAGAAATTCTTTGTAGACTAGCCCCATCTGACTGACAATCTTAAAAGCTGGAATTCACCCATTTTGATTTATGTGTGCCTTACGGAAAATTGAACCTTTCCGAATATCAAAAAAATAATCTTATGAAGTCTACATTTACGCACAGAACTGTCAAATACCTGGCCGGATTGACAATCATTTTCTGTTTTATCATTTCATGCGACACAAAAGAAATGAGTCGCGCATACGGCACTGATTCTGATTCTTCTAAATCAAGAAAATCAGATGAAAAATCGACTAAGACTGATAATAGTGAAACTAAATCGGTCGGCAATACAACATCCGACCAAACAGTTTCTAACAAGGCAGTCAAAGCTCCGGTAAACGACCCCAAGGAGGTAAAAAACCTGGAGGAATCGATAGTTATTTTGGATAAGGAAAAAAATAAGGCTGTTTTAACTGAAACAATTCTCAACTCGCCGCCACCTGATGCAAGCTCGATAAGCGAAGAGACAGAGGATCAGGGAACTACCATTACCTACTTCTCATCGGATGTGAAAAAATCCAAAAAGAAAGCCTCGTATCTGAGTGGAGAAAAATATGACGCTGCCGGTAAAAACAATAGGGGTAATGCAGGAGGAGCATACGACAACAGAAATATTAGAAGCGGAACAGAGTCCGTCGCCAGAACAAGAAACGAAGCTCAGTTGAAACGACAACAGAAAATTCTACTTTCTGATGAGATATATAAACTTGAAAAGAAAGAATCCGAAAAAGGTGAAAGAACAGGCTATGATATATATACCGAAGATGAAGAAAGTGAATCCGGATTAGAGGAGGATGAAGATGGTTTAGCCGGTATTGCTAATGGATTGGATAGAAACCTTCCTGACGTAGCTACTTTATATGAGCGTTACAATCCCTTCAACGAAAATGAATGGATCAACGCTGATGATGAAGCAACAAGTACTTTCAGTATCGATGTTGACAATGCATCTTATACCAACTTTAGAAGATACGTCAATCAAGGACAATTGCCTCCGAAAGATGCAATTCGAATGGAAGAATGGTTAAACTATTTCAACTACGATTTAGAAGGCCCTTCAGAAACAGACGAGCATCCATTAACAATTACAACGGAGATTGGAGAATGCCCCTGGGCCAAAGAAGATGATCTGCTAATGATCAAAATGCAAGGCCGGATTGCTCAAGAAAAGGATTTACCTCCTTCAAACCTTGTTTTCCTTGTAGATGTGAGTGGTTCGATGAACCGACCAAACAAATTACCTCTTGTACAAGAAAGTATGTTGAAGTTGGTCAAAAAACTTCGTCCACAAGACAATATGAGTATTGTAGCTTATGCGGGTTATTCTAAAATCGTGCTTGAGCCAACGTCAGGTGATAAAAAAGCAAAAATTGAAAAAGCAATTAACAGCTTAACATCAGGCGGAGGAACAGCCGGATCAAAAGGAATTGAAACGGCTTATCAATTGGCGGCTGATAATTTCAATGCCAATGGAAACAACAGAGTCATTCTTGCCAGCGATGGAGACTGGAATGTTGGAATTACCGACAGAAATGCACTCAAAAAACTGATCGAAAAGAAGAGGGAAACCGGTATTTTCTTAAGTGTTCTTGGCTTCGGAATGGGGAATTTAAATGACGCCATGATGGAAACACTCGCTGACAACGGGAACGGGAACTACGCCTACGTTGACAGCGAAAAAGAAGCTGAGCGACTTTTTAATTATGAGTTCTCCGGAACAATGCACGTCATTGCAAAAGACGTTAAGCTACAGTTGCAGTTCAACGATGAAGAAGTTGAAGAATATCGCCTTCTTGGTTATGAGAATCGAGTGTTGGAAAACTGGATGTTCAACGATGATAAAATTGACGCAGGCGATCTGGGAATCGGACAAAATGTGGTTGCGTTCTATCAAGTGAAAAGAAAAGAAGGCTCCAGAGGGAAGCTCGGTAAGGTTGATTTTCGCTACAAACCATTGGGAAGCAATGTGAGCGCTTTACTCACACACGAGTTCGGAAAAAGAACCAAGGAATTAAGCACAGATTATAAATTCGCCACATGCGTAGTTGAATTCGCAATGTGTTTAAGAGAAAGTGAATACAGAGGAACGTCTACAATGGAAGCGGCGATTCTGAGAGGACAACAAAATTTGGGCGACCCTTCCGGTGGACTTAGCTATGAAAAAAGAGTTGAATTTGTAGGGCTGCTTGATCCGACTTCCGTTATGTGGGAAAACTATGTCTTGGAAACGGCTCCGAACATCACTGAGAAAGAGATGAATCTAAAATTGTTCCCCAACCCTGCCAGGGATTATACAATCGTCGAAGTTCCGGAAAGCATTAGCGATAAATGGAGCGTACAGATTTACGATATGAAAGGTGGGCTGCAAAGAGTCCTTCATTTCAATAAAGTCACACAAGGCCGGATGGAAGTTGGTGATTTGACAAGAGGAACTTACATCTTAAAGGTTTATAGCGCAGGAAGCAGTTACGGTTATTTACGACTGGTTAAGAGCTAATCTGTTTAGCAATAAAGAGCGTAACAGCGGCCTAATGTTCATTGTTACGCTCTTTTCAATTTTATCTAAAGGAGATTTTCATTATCTTTCAGAGATATCCTCGATCCGCCTGAGGCGGACGGGATGCTTGAAACATAATGGATAATTTGAAATCCTTACTACTCTCTCTTATCATTACGCTGCTTGGGTCTGTCTCTCATGCAACAACCTATATCGTGTGCTCCATCGCTGACTCAGGGCCGGGAACATTTCGTCAGGCGATTCTTAATGCAAATAATTCTGTTGGTATTGATACGGTCCGATTCAGCACAACTCTCGACGGCAGTATAATCGAAGTCAGCTCCGGTTCGTGTGTCGTAACGGAGGAGATTCACATCGTCGGAAATGGGATTGCAAATACCATTATTGATGGATTTTCGCTGAGTGAGATTTTGGAGACATCAACCGATGGTTCCAACATTTATATTCGACATCTGACCATGCAAAATTCGCTGAATCAAGCACTCATGTGCAATGCGGATGCAGTCCTGGATGTCAGATACTGCCAATTTCAAAACAACTCATCTGTCACCGAAGATGGTGCCTGCATCTGGTACAGCTCATCTACCGACTCAGCATATATCGACCATTGTATTTTTGACTCGAACAATGCTTTCCAGGGCGCGGCAATCAATCACCAGGGCAGTTATATGCTCATACTTAACTCTACTTTTTCTAACAATGTTGCGTCTGAAAATGGAGGCGCGATGAAACTCTCCGGAGACATCACCGAAGTAACAAACTGTACATTCTCAAATAATTCTGCACAATATGGTGGCGCGATTAAGGACTTTAATCTTACTCCGGGCAGCTATTTCCTAAATTGCACATTCAGCAATAACGTTGCCACAGTTGAGGGAGGGGCTTTTCATACCGGAACTGATATTATTTTCAATACAAAGTTCTCCATGTATAACTGCATTGTCTTCGGCAATACAGCTCCTCAGGGTGGTGATATCTGGAACGGTTTCGGCTTTGTAGGAACATATGAGTTCAACATTGTTGGGGATTGTTATAGCGATGCCTCTGTTTGTCCGGTGTGGTTTTCCACGTCCGATCCTCTTCTTGACGCCGCCGGTTTACAAGATAATGGCGGCTTTACTCAAACAATCAAG
Source organism: uncultured Flavobacteriales bacterium (assembly GCA_964496525.1). Lineage (GTDB taxonomy): Bacteria > Bacteroidota > Bacteroidia > Flavobacteriales_D > Crocinitomicaceae > JAKSBJ01. The sequence continues at coordinate 19,250 of CAZCAD010000001.1, forward strand.
CTGTTGGCCGGGAGCCCGGCAATTGATAATGGATTGTCAGTCGGAATTCCTGCATCATTCACAGACCAGCGAAATAAAGGCCGCTGCCCTACTCCGGATATTGGTGCCCTGGAGAGTAATACCGCTCTTGGAACTCCATCTGCCTTTTCAATAACTGAGTGCACCACTTATACCGTTCCCAGTGGTGACTCGACCTATTCAATCAGTGGAGTTTATACGGATACCATTCCTGCTGCCTCCGGATGCGATAGCGTAATGACGATTACCTTGACGATTACGCCGGCAACATTCAACACGATCGTGGCCTCTTCTTGTGGCAGCTATACAGTCCCCAGTGGGAATGAAACTTATGTCTGTTCGGGAACCTTTAACGATACCATCCCAAATTCAGGCGGTTGCGACAGCATTCTGACAATTAACCTGACCATTATTCCAAATACCTCCAGCTCCTTTTCAGTGAATGACTGCTCTACTTACACAGTTCCGAGCGGTGATGAAACTTATACGACTTCAGGAATTTATACAGACACGATACCGAATGCCACAGGATGTGATAGTATTATGACCATCGACGTGTCTATTAATGCGAATAGCAGTGCCTATCCGGTGGTTAGCTGTGATTCCTACACGGTGCCAAGTGGTGATGAAACCTATTTTATATCAGGAGTTCATACAGATACTATTCTAAACGCTGCAGGTTGTGATAGTATAATGCTCATTACCATGACAATTCTCAATTCAACAACAAACTCCTTCTCAGTTTCTCAGTGCAACCCTTACATTGTTCCAAGCGGTGATGAAACTTATACAACGACAGGTATCTATATGGACACTATTCCTAATTCTGTTGGATGCGACAGTATTCTCACAATTGACTTAACCATCGACTTTCTTGACTCTTCTTTTGCCGATACGGCCTGCTACCAATATACCGTCCCAAGTGGTGACGAAACTTATTACGCCTCGGGAGTTTATACCGATACGATCATCGGAACGGCCGGCTGTGACAGCGTTTTGACCATTTCTGTTACGATTAAATCAGCCTACACAGGAATGAGCGTATCAGGATCAACTTATACCGCTCTCGCCTCCCCTGCAACTTATCAGTGGGTGCAATGTCCGGCAATGACGCCAATAATCGGTGAAACGAATCAAACCTTTACAGCACCTCCAGAGGGCGGAACTTTTGCCGTAATAGTCATGGAAAATGGCTGTACCGATACTTCAGTTTGTTACAACATCAATAGTATTGGTGTTGCCGAAATTCCGGACGATAGAATACTCAAACTCTATCCGAACCCAACTAATGGAGATTTTAGAATTTTGCTTGACCGCAGCTACACAGATATTAAAGCCATGATTTATGACGTGCGATCACGTCTTGTCCTCACCAAATCATTTTACAATGTCAATGAAATTGATTTCAATACTAATCTCGAAACAGGAATGTATACTGTCATCCTCTTGATCGACGATGAGTTGGGTCGACCTCTCAAAATTATGATTGAATAAATTCTTAACTTTAAGAATCATGAAAATTACTCTTCTTACTCTCTCGATTTTACTTGCCTGCGGCCTTGCACAGGCAGCAACATTTACCGTAACATCCACTGCAGATGCCGGTGCAGGCACTTTTCGCCAGGCGGTTATTGATGCGAACGCTTCCGCCGGTATTGACGATATTGTTTTTTCCTCCGGAACTGATGGATTTCCAATACTTGTTACCACCGGTCCGTGCGTCGTAACAGAATCTGTAAACATTACCGGTAACGGAATATCAAATACCGTAATTACAGGCAGTGGTCTGAGCAGAATCCTTGAAATTACAACTGACGGAGTTCGATTATGGGTAGAAGATCTTTCTATTACAAATGCGGTAAATTCGGCTGTTTTTGTCAATGCTGCCTCCGGCGCGAATTTTACTAATTGTGTCTTCGCACTTAATAATGCCGGTGCCGGAAACGGTGGAGCAATTCAATTCATAGGCACATCTTCTGCGGACACCTGTCGGCTAATGTACTGCACCTTAGACCTCAACGGTGCCAATAACGGAGCAGGAATTGCTTTGGAATCAGGAAGACTGTTTATATACAACAGTACTATTTCAAATAACACAGCCACTGGCCAAGGTGGAGGTCTCTGGGCAAACGGCGGATTTTGTCACGCTAAAAACTCAACATTCTCTGATAATAGTGCGGATATGGGCGGCGGAATCTATGATGATTTGTTAGGGCTTGGAAGTTATTTCGTCAACTGTACTGTAGCGAATAATAATGGAACTTCCGAAGGTGGTGGTATTCACTCCGGCGGAACAACATCCGTCTCGCAGTTCTCGGTTTACAATTGCATTTTTGGAGATAATATCTCAGCAAGCGGTGCTGACATGCATCTTTATGGAGCTTTTTTTGGATCATTTCAATTCAATATTGTCGAAAGTTGTGTTAATGTAACAGGCTTATGTCCTGTTTGGTTTAGCACAGCCGATCCTCTTCTTGACCCGGCAGGTCTTGTGGACAATGGGGGCGTGACATTAACAATTGCACTAATGCCCGGAAGTCCGGCAGTCGATAACGGCGACTCCCCTTTCACGGTTTATTTGGATCAGATCGATCAGCTAAGATGTCCTAACGTTGATATTGGAGCCTTTGAATCGAACCCCGGCACAAATACAACTTCAGCTTTTCCCGTTTCAACCTGCACAGATTATACGGTTCCAAGCGGAGACGAAACTTATACGGTAAGTGCTGTCGTCATGGACACTATTCCCAATTCAGGAGGATGCGACAGTATTATGACGATTACAATGACGATTAATCCAGCCGAAACTTCAACATTCAGTGCTAATGCCTGTGCAAGTTATACGGTTCCTTCCGGAGATGAAACTTATACAGTTGCGGGCACTTATATGGATACAATTCCAGCCTTTGATGGCTGTGACAGCATCATGACGATTAACCTTTCTATCGATAATACAAGCAGTTCGTACAGCGACATAGGATGTCCGACCTACACTGTTCCAAGTGGTGATGAAACCTACGGCGTACCCGGGGTTTATAACGATACGATTCCAAACGCCGCCGGATGCGATAGTATTATGACGATAACGGTTGCAATTGGCGCTTCTTCAACGAATTCATTTTCCGTATTTGACTGCGCTACTTACACAGTTCCGTCGGGTGATGAAACTTACACTTCGAGCGGAGTATTTAATGATACCATACCAAACGCCTCAGGTTGCGATTCGGTAATGACCATTACGGTCGATATAGGAAATTCGACCAGTACGCTGACCCTCACTGAATGTAAAACCTACACCACGCCAAGTGGCAATGAGACGTTTACAATCGCAGGAATATACAACACCATGGACACCATTCCGAATGCTGCCGGATGTGACAGCATCATAACCATTAACCTTACGCTAAATGTTGTAAACTTTGGGATGAACCTCGCGGGAGGTGTTTACACTTCATTTGCTACGGGAGCCGTTTATCAATGGATCGATTGTGCAACAATGACGGATATTCCGGGTGAAACCAATCAATCATTTACACCGACGGTCAATGGTGATTATGCCGTAGTTGTTACAGAAAACGGTTGTACAGACACTTCTGCATGTATCGAAATTCTGGACGTTGGAATTGATGAAAACGATTTCTCATCGCTAACCAAACTTTATCCGAATCCATCAGGTGGTGAATTTAGCATTATCCTGCCTGCAAAATATGAGAAAATTGAATTGAAGATTTATAATTCAATTGGAGAATTGATCGTAGAAAAGACGTACTCGGATATTCAACAAATAGGGCAAAATCTTCAGTCAGAACCGGGATTCTACTTAATTGAGCTACGGACTCCGGATAATCAGGTGGCACGATTGAATATTGTGCTTGAATAATCTTGACCAGGACTTTGCAGCTTTTGCCCACTAAAACCGTGAGTTCATCACTGATTCAAATTCTCCCAGATTCTCCCAATTCTGACTATAGATTTGATCCACTAATTCTTCTAATCTTGGATTGAAATCGGTGCCAAAACTATTCGCATCGATAAAAGCAACTCCTTCCTTAAAAGAATTGAACATACTTCTGTAGAAACTTTCCTGTTTAATTCTCTTTTCTGAATTAGAGAGCGTTGCAACTTCCAAATTATATAACATTAGGTCGCAGGTTCTTTTTGGATCAACACCAAGTTTTAAAAAGTTTTTTATATGCTTTTGTCCAACGGAACGTCGTTTCTTTGGCTTGCGGTTTTTTGGTGGGAAATACTCTTTGTAAATCTTGAACTTGGCTTCATCCAGCATCTTGTCCTCTTTGGGATTGAATACAAAATCATAAAATTCTCTGACCTCTTTCAAGCGATCGTAAAGCTCGAGGACTTGCTGCTGTAGTTCCTTCTTTGTCAAATCATTCAAGTATTTGCCCAGCGCTTTCTTACTCATTTCTTCAAAGATAATTACTTTGTCAGATGGTTTCGATCATCATGCCGGTCAAAAACGCTTCACCATTTTTAGTGATGTGTCTTGATTCTTTTCTCAATCAAACCCATCAGGATTGGGAGCTGATTGCCGTTAATGATCATTCAACCGACGACTCTTCCAAAATTCTTGATTCGTATTCCGCTAAGGACGAACGAATTACTGTTCTCCATAACACCGGCGGAGGAATTATAGATGCATTATCCCTGGGGTACAAAAGCTCATCAGGTGACTATATCAGTCGAATGGATGCCGATGATATTATGGTCGATCGAAAGATTGAGGCTTTATGGTTGTCATTTAAAGGCGATTCGCATGAGCATGTAGCAACGGGCATGGTAAATTATTTTGGCGATGGAGATGAATTGGGTCCGGGTTATCGGCGTTACGAGCAATGGCTGGCGGAGCTTTGTCGGAACAATCGGCATTATAAAGAGATTTATAAGGAGTGTGTGATTCCGTCACCCTGTTGGATGATGAAAAGAGAAACGTTTGATCGTATCGGTGGATTTGAGGTCTCCGTTTATCCGGAAGATTACGATCTGGTTTTTAGATTGTATAAACATCAAATTGAAGTTAAGCCAATCGTACGGTTATTACATTATTGGAGGGATCACGCCAATCGAGCTTCCAGAACCGATGAGAACTATGCGGACAACTCTTTCCTGGAGATGAAGATTCGATATTTTCTCGAACTGGATTACGATTCGTCGCGAACTTTGACATTATGGGGGGCGGGAAAAAAGGGTAAGAGAGCAGCTCAACTACTGTTGGGTGAGAAAATTGACTTTGACTGGATTTGCGAAAATCCCAATAAGATAGGAAAGGAGATTTACGGCAAAGTTTTGCACGGCCTTGATGGAATTAATGAATCTTCACAGTTGATTATCCTGGTTGCAAATCCAAAAGACCAAGAAGATATTCGAAAGCGATTGGCCAAGACCCAAAATATTCAGGCGTTTTGGTTCTGCTAAGGGATGGGTAGGGAATAAGTTGAGCGGAATTGGCGAAATTATCTTGTGCTTTTACAATCCAAAAAAAGATGAGAGATTTGAAGAGGAATTGAGTTGTAGTAGCTGACCCCCCACTATCCAAGGGCTAAATAAAAAGAGCTTTCCGACTGAGTCGGAAAAGCTCCTTTTAAAACCACATAAATAAATGTTTTACATCAAGCGAAACTGCCTATGTAATAACCTTTACGTATCCAATAACGGATGAGTTTCAAATAGTTACAACAAACAGTTATTACTCTTCCAAATCCTTTCTAAGCCTTCTCTCCACCTCCATTTCCTCAACTATCTGTTTTGACTTTTGATTCTGTTTGTGATCTGACCATATCTACGTCCCGACCGCGGTTACTCCAAAAAGAGAAATCAATACGAGTATTTCAAACATGATTTTTTCAAAACTTTATGAATTTCCTACATCTTGTCAAACTTAATGTTGACGGTTCCGCTTACACCGGTGATTTCTTGAGTATAACTAACCTTCAAGGTTTTTTCAGTCAACTTTTTAATTTGCCAGTTTTCTGTCACGCCCGAAGTATAATCGATAATTATCTCGCTGTTGTCATTGGAAAGTGAGTAAGTAGCATCGGTGGTACTAACATCTGTAATTGAAATACTCGTGTCGTTTGAAATATTCCAAACGATAGTTTCCTCATAAGTCTGTTTATCTGCGGCTTCACCGGTCGCCTTCAGAACAATCTGGTAAGAATCTGCCGTCCAGCCTCCCATAATTAAGTTTGGGTATTCTTCCTTGGAGCAAGCATACGCCAAAAGAATCGTGATAATAAATAATACTGATCTCTTCATCTACGCTCTTTCAAATTCACAGCGATCTTCTGTTAAAGTGGCCAGAATTTCTTCATGACTCACCGACTTTTCATCTGTTCCCAACTCTTCGCGAATTTGCTCTCTGTGTCGTTTCAAGACTTTTGCGTCATAAAATCTTCTTGCATCCTCTTCATTCTCCAGAATTAAATGCGGAACGGTTCGGGTCGTTCCATCATCATTTTTGGCAACCATCGTGAAATAACAAGAGTTTGTGTGTTTCTCAACTCCGGTTTTCGGCTTTAAGGAAGTGACTCTAATTCCAATTATCATCGAACTGTTTCCAACATAATTGATTGATGCCGAAAGAGAGACGAGTTCCCCCACTGACACCGGTTGCCTAAATTCAACTCCATCAACTGAAACGGTAACGCAATATGAGCCGGAATGTTTGGCAGCGCATACATAAGCTACCTTATCCATTAAGGAAAGTAATATCCCTCCATGCACCTTTCCTGAAAAATTTGCGGCTGATGGAATCATCAATTCTGTAATTGTCGTTTGTGAGGATTTTACCGTTTTTCCTTCCATAATTTCATTTTGTTCGTTCAGAGTGAGCCAATGCCAGCATTTTAAATAATTCGCCTTGACTGATTTGAAATCCCTTAGTAGTCATTTCAAAAATCTCTTTTTCCCTTGCAATGTGATATTCACGTTCGGTCCGGTGCAGCGAAAGAGAATCTATATGTTCATTGAGGTCAATTTCCTCCGTCAGATCCAACGATCCATTTTCTGTAGATAGCGCAAACATAATGAGTTTCTTATCAAGGCATTGAACAGCTTGCAAATAGGATTTTGACCTAAACTCCAAAAATTTAGTCCGTCTCAGAATCCCCTCCAGAACAGTATCGCTAAATAAATTCAGAATTTTTGTGGCAGTTTCATTCTCTTCTTCCTTCAACCTTTCCCAATTCTCCGCCGTAATTCCATTGACAACAAGATATTTGACAAATTCATCATGAAATTCCTCCAACTCCTCATCAGTTAGGAGGCGGTACTTAACCATATATCCATATGCCAACTTATCCAAGGTCATTTTCAACTATACATTGCATCACCCAAAGGCCAAACGAAATGTTCATAAATGAAAGAAAGGATGCTGAGTTCAAACTATTTATTGCTTATTTTCGTGAATGTAAGAAATTGCTTAGGATGAACAGGTTTTTATTGACATTATTGGTGCTTGCTACAAGCCTTTCTTCATGTAGAAAAGAAAAGACTTCATGGGATTCAAATTGGTCTGCTCCCTTGGTACACGGAACGCTAACGATCAATGATCTCATTCCTGTTGAATTTACCAATACAAATACAGAGGGATATCTTTCTTTGGTCTTTCATGACACAGCATACAGCTTTTCCATTGACACACTCCTGAACTTACCTGATACAAATGTGCAGAGTGTCATAAATATTGGGGAATTTACGGATGTGACGATTTCCCCCGGCTTTTCTTTTCTGGATAATTATAATTCAGATTACGATTTGGGTGAAGTGGAACTCAAAAGAGTTATTCTCAAAGAAGGTACAGCTGAAATTTCTGTTACCAGCCCCTGGGCAGGAAAAACGTTGATGACAATCAGTTTTCCATTAATTGACGAATCCGGAATGCCCTTTTCACGAACCTATAGCGTCGCAGCCGGCTCTCAGACGGATCCAACTATAGTAAGCGGTTCAGTAGATATGGTAAACTTTGATATGGACCTGAAAGGGCTCGCCGGGCTCTCATTTAATGAAGTTCCCGCTGATTTTCTGGTTAGTTCAGATGAATCAACTATGTCTTTCGTTGTAACGAATCAGGACACTGTAATATTTGACGTGGCCTTCAAAAATCTGGTACCAAAGTATGCCAAAGGTTATTTTGGTCAATACACCCTTTCAGATACAATCGGCTTTTCATTGGCTCCTATGAAGAAAATTATTGCCGGAAGTCTGGATATTGACTCAGTTGAAATGCGCGTTACAATAAAGAATGGCTTTAACTTGATCGCTCAGTCCACGATCAGCAAAATTACCGGAATCAACAGCCGAACGCTGAATGAAGTGGATTTAACTTTTGCGGAACTGAACAATTCGGTCAATATTAATCCGGCTACCGGCGGTTTATGGGCAACTGTGCCATCATCTTATCCAATTGATATCAATAATCTAAACTCCAACATCACGGACTTTATTGAGAACTTACCTGACTCTTTGGATTTTGGATTTGAACTGAAGATTAATCCTGAAGGAAATATAACCGCAGGAAGTGATGAGCTTTACCCATCATCTACTCTCGACCTTTACGTTGATGCCGAATTTCCTTTGAATTTTTCAGCAAACGATTTAACCTTAGTTGATACCTTTGACATTAACTATAATCCAATAGAAGCTATTGCCCCGGGTAGTGGTCAAATTACCATGAACTATGACAATGGTTTTCCTCTTGCTGCAAGTGCAACCTTCTTTTTGCTCGACGAGAATGACGTGATCTTAGATTCCATTGTCTCATCCACCGGCATCTTATCAGGATCATATGACATAGCTACATATCTAACTACCCCAACCAGGAGTTCCCTTACCTATTCGATTGCCCAAACCACAATAGACAACCTTGAATTGGCTAGTCGATTGATGCTTAAAGTATCATTTACAACCGACACGGCTGGCAAAGTGAAAATTGACGCTAATGCTTTTTTCAACTTCAATATTCGAACCAATCTCCAAATTACAGCGAAGCTATGACCAAATTAATATGCTCAGTCTTTGCCC
>CAZCAD010000002.1:0-13274 GCA_964496525.1 uncultured Flavobacteriales bacterium
GGATCAGTTCGAATACGAATTTTCTGATCGAAAATTCTGTCTCACTGAATTAAAGCACCAGGTTCCTCTATAATTGGGTACTTTGAAATCCTCCGCCGACAGCATAAATAAAAAGTTTATCTCCCGCACCGCTTTTCCAAACCTTGCAATATCTTTCTAATTCCCAATAAGCATTTCTTCTGCTGTGTTTAAATGTAAAATGAAATGAGGCTTAATGATATTGGTGCCTGCGAACGATTTTATCTTTGTAGAGAATTTGAAGCTCGTAGGTATATTTCATTACGGGATCCACTTCCAAGGCCTGTCCACATGGATACTGTCGGCCTTCTGCACTATCGAGAATTTCTACATTAAATTTTATCTCGGACATATCGAGCCGCTCACCTATTTTGACAAATCCATAATCCGTGATCAAATCTGAAGGCAATGATAGCAGCGGATAATCTTCATAATACCGCCACTTCTGCAATGTATCTGAATCGCCGGTGTCCAAATGAGAATAAATTGCTACTCTCCTTCCATTGTTCTCCCATATTTCGACGGTATCGGCATACATTATTAGGTAGTGCCTACTTTCTGAGCTGAAGTACACTTGGCCGAATCCATGGCTTGCAAGAATGAAAAGTAAAATAAAACCTAAATACGATTTGAATGACATCATCTCCCCTGGGGCGGATTGGTTAGAAGTTGATACAATCGAAAGATTAAAAGGTTAAAATTCTTCATTAAAAAGTCGCCGGAATCTCAGATGGATTCCGGTGATCTCATTATTTTTATGGTTATCATCCCATATCAATACATTCATGCACTTCAATACTGCAACCATCTGTCCATTGAAGATGCGGGTGACTCGCGACTAAATCTTTAATCGCATCAATACTGTCCCCCTGCATGATTGAATATCCACTGACTTCATTCGAAGTTCTACTGAAGCTACCATCAGTACCTATTTTTTCACCATTCATTAATGGATTGCCAAAATCAATCAGGGCATCTCCAACTGAATCTTTCCATTTCATCCACTGCGCCATTCCGGCCATTTTTTCTTCTTCTGTTGCAGTCCCCATTTGAGCAATAGCATCCGCCGGTGCATAATACGTTATCATAAATTTTTTCATAATTCTTGAGTTTTTCATTTGTTCATCCCGTATCGGGGCCAATGAATTTACGAATTTTTCAAATTGGTTCTGATAAAATCACTGACTTCCTGACGACATTCATCACAACTAAAAAATGATGTATGATCTCCTTCAGGAAAACTGTGAAATTGATTTGTTAAACCGATTGCCTCCGCTCTTTGATGAATCAAATAAGATCCCTCTGTTTTGACTCTTGTTTTTCCCGTTTTTCCGGTTTCGTATGGAACGATTTTATCCTCAGTGCCATGAGCACTGTACAGTAGCGGTTCATCCGGGTCTACAAAATTTGCTGAATGAAGAGAGCCGGCGATATTAATGACACCCCGGACATTTGAGGAAAAGCCAGCGTTTCCACTCGCTCCTTCTAATCCACCGTTTTCTTCTATGTAATTCAGGAATAACTTTCCGCCCATTTCATCCGCGTCATCAATGGTGTTTGCATAGGCATAATGCAATGCGGTGATCGCTCCCGCAGAATATCCCCCGATAAAAATATTATTGGTGTCGATCAAAAACTCATTGCCCTCAGCTACACTTTTATAAAAGAATCGAACAGCCGCTCTCATATCATTCACAGCATCTACAACTGCCAGTTTAGAGGCGATATCACTATTTTTTACGTCGATCAAACGATAAGCAATCGTTACAGCAACATAACCTTGCTCGGCAAGGAATTCACACTCTTCTGAAAAGTCCCGCTTATCTCCGAATAGAAAATGGCCTCCATGAGCCAGGATGATCAGCGGTTTTTTATCCCATGTCTCAACGGCTGATCCATAAATATCCATAACCAGGGTTTGCTCAATTCCGGCTTGTGTGGTTGCCTGTCCGTAAGGAACATCTTCCATTCGCCATACCGGAATGTCTTCACTTTCTGAGTTTGAAGAATAAGGGCTCAGATTAATCATCATCGTGATCAAAAAGATTAAAAGGCTCTTCAGCGCATTGTCGTTTGTTGTTTTCATTTAGCTAAATACAGCGTCTAATACCTGGATGGTGTGCCGACTATATAATCTCTAATTAATACATTCAATTGATCCGGCGAATCTACACCGCCATAACCTCTTTAAGTAATAAGTAAATATGACGCGATCGTTACCTACAGCTGTTTTGGGACGTCGATTTCAATTTAGACAATAATTTAAGCAAAATGTTTATTTAGGAATGAATAATGTCTTTGCATCAACCTACTATCGCAGCGATAAGAATGAATAATACCGCGAGCGTTAAGGGGATCATTATTTCTGCGTGGAATCGAAAGTTCATGTCATTTGTTTTTTGAAAGTTCATGTCGTTTGTTTTTATTAAAACAGATGAACTTCATTATACCCTACCCCTAAAATCTAATTGACTTTAACAATGCAAGTAATTTTGTAAATTCGAACAATGGCCCGCTCTGACTGCCCGATAAGCTGCACGCTTGATATCATTGGTGATAAATGGACACTCATTATCATTCGGGATGCTCTTTTTAAAGGCTGCACAACTTATGGACAGTTTCAGTCATCAACTGAAGGAATAGCAACAAACATTTTAGCAGCACGCCTGAGCAAGATGGTGGAAAACGGGATTTTTACAAAATCAAAAGATGATTCAAACAAGTTGAAAGTGCATTATCGACTAACACAAAAAGGCAGAGATCTTGAAAAAGTGTTAATGTCTGTAGCTATTTGGGGCAACTCTCACATAGATGGGACTTATGATGTTTGGGAAAAAATCAGGGAAGCGAAGAAAACACAAAACTGATTTTGAATTATCTTTGTTAAAATTGTTCGTCAAGAGAAATGCGAGGAATACTGACTTATTTAATTATGGCAACTGCTATTTGCTCTTTAGGTTCCTGCACTAAAGACAATCTTGAAATAGAACCTCTTGATGAGTGTGATACGTTGATGGTTTCTTATGCGAATGACATTGTCCCTATTATCGACTTTCGCTGTACTTCATGTCATTTTTCTTCAGGAATTGGTGATTTCCGTGATTACAATGTCTTAAAAACAAAGATAGATGCAGGAGAATTCAACAGCCGGGTTTTCGTACTTCAAGATATGCCACCCGCCGGTCCGTTAACAGGATGTGAGAAAACTGTAGTAAAGGCTTGGTTAAATTTGGGTGCTCCCGAAAATTAGAAGAGATGAAAACTTATATCCACTGCTTAATCTTTCTTCTTGCTCCAATCAACTTATGTGCCCAGGAAATTGGCTGGGACGATGATGATGAAGAAGAATTCGAATCCGAAATTTGGTCATTTGCAGATACGCGCGTTATCAATGGCCATTCGGTAGAAGTACTGGAGGCAGGCACATTGGATTTTAATGTGTCTCACAAATTTGGCTCGGTAGCTAACACAGAGAGTTATAGAAAACTATTTGGTCTGGATGTTTCTGCGGACATACGGATTGCTTTTGAATATGGCTTGTTTAACAGAATGAATATAGGATTAGGACGCTCGAAAGGTTCAGGGCCTTTTACCGAGTATTTTGATGGCTATGCCAAGTACAAAATTCTGCAACAGACAAAAAAAATGCCAATCAGCCTGACATTTGTCGGTTCCATGTTCACTACCGGAATGAAGTCCAGTCCATCGGATTATGCGATTGATCACTTTGAAAAATGGAAGCATCGAATTTCGTATTACACACAGTTTATGGTCTCTCGAAATTTCAAAGATATTTTTAGTCTCCAAATTGCCCCGGGTGCGTCCTATAGAAATCTTGTTTTTGAAGGCGATAAAAATGCGATCTTCAGCCTTGGTGTGATGCCAAAAGTTAGAATTTGGAAAAAAATTTCGGTCCTGTTTGAATATTATTTCCTTTTTCGTGAAGAAAGAATGTTTCTTGGCGTGGAATATGTTAATCCATTGGGGTTTGCCCTAGAGATCAAAACCTTTGCCCACGTGTTTCAAATCAACTTTACAAATTCACGCGGTTTTGGAGAAGGACAATTTATTCCTTTTACATACTCGAAATTCCGCGACGGTAATTTCAGACTGGGTTTTAAGATTTCAAGACATTTTGATTTTAGTAGAAAAAAGAAAAAGGATGACTAAATTATTTATATTCGGCTTAGCGATATTAATCTCAAGCCTCAGTTTTAGCCAACTAAAGATAAAGTCTGATGATGTGGTTGTCAGATTCCATGTCTATTCGGATGATGTAGCTGGGAAAATAGGAAACTTCAGGGCATCCATAAAATTTAATGTCGATGAATTGGCCGAATCAGATTTTAATGGAACTGTTGATGTAAGCACGATAAACACCAAAGATAAAACGCGAGACAAGCACCTCTTGTCAAGCGATTATTTTGATGAAGCTAAATATCCTAAAATCACTTTTCAGAGTACATCGATATTAAAGGCGGAAGACAAATATAAGTTGATCGGCAATCTCAAAATCAGGGATATCGAAAAGGAAATTGAGATCACCTTCAGCTATGCTGAGAAGGTCTTCACGGCAAAGTCATACATCTATGGAAAAGATTTCAACATTGATCATGGCTGGAAAAGTCGCAAAGATTCCAAGATCAAGGTTTACTGGAAGGTGCCGGTTGAATAATACCTCCCTTACTTTTTCAGATGTCGATTAAAAAAGGCACAGAACTCACTCTTTGAAATTAATCAATAATGTCCGACAAAAAGCGATGCGATTGGTCCACGAAAGACCCACTTTACATTCAATATCATGATGAAGAATGGGGAGTTCCCTTACACGATGATCAAGGTCTGTTTGAATTTCTGATCCTCGAAACCTTTCAGGCGGGATTAAGTTGGATCACCGTCCTCAAAAAGCGTGAAAATTTTAGAGAGGCATTTGATAATTTTGACTGCGAAAAAGTCGCCGTTTATGGTGAAGAGAAAGTTCAGGAACTCCTTCAGGATGCCGGAATCATTCGGAATAAGTTAAAAATTCGAGCGGCGATATCCAACGCCCGGGCATTTATGGAAGTCCAATCCGAATTCGGAAGTTTTGACACTTATATCTGGAATTTCGTAGACGGCGAAGCCATCCAAAATGCTTTTCAGGCCATGAACGAAATACCCGCAACAACAAAAGTGGCCGAGGATTTAAGTAAGGATTTAAAAAAAAGAGGATTTAAGTTTGTTGGCCCGACGGTTGTTTACGCTCATATGCAGGCCACCGGCATGGTCAACGATCATATCGTTGATTGTTTCAGGTATAAGGAAGTTCAGCAGATCAAATAATCCTCGTCAGTCAAATTATTTTATTTTTTACTTTTTTACCACATAGACACATAGAGCACATTAGCTTTTAGGTAAACGCGAATAAAGTCCGTTGACCAGACACTAATTGGAGCTTAGTTGTTGTACTGAGTATTTATTCAATATCCAATATTATCTTTATATTTTCCTTGACTTTATCTATTTCATTATTTGGCAATACACCAATTTTTTTAATCAATCTTTTATTGTCAATTGATCTGATTTGATCAATCATAATGTCACAATCTTTTAACACATTTGCCATTCCTTTCTTAAGATGTACTCTTAAAATTTCAGATTCTATTTTTATGTTTGTAGTTATCGGACACACGATAGTTGAAGGATGAGAAGTTTTATTTAACAAATTCGTTTGTACTGTAAGAATAGGTCTTGTTTTTCCAGTTTCCGTTCCAATTTGAGGATTTAAGTCTGCTATCCAAATTTCAAATTGTTTAATTCGCATAGTCCGCCTCTTCAAATTCCTTTAGTACTTTCAGCGAGCTACTTCTAACTAAGTCAGACTCTTTTTTAAGTCTTTTTTCTAAAATTAATCTCTTCTGAATTCTATTATAAAATTCCAATGCTTCGTTAATATATCGGTTTCTTGGTTTTTTAATTTTTTCAAGAATTTTTTCGGTTTCTGCAAAAACTGAATCGTCTAATTTTAATGATATATTTTTCATTGTTATTCTTTATCTAAGACAAAGATATATATTTTTTGTATATCAAACAAGTATATCTTGGTTTTTTCTCATATGCAGTACAACGTTCGAGTAAAGTGCGTATGGGCTGCCGGTTTAGAGGCAAAAGCGCTTCAGCTCATTTGCCTCAAGTTACATATTTTCAAAGTAGAGATGCCCGTAGAACGAAGTAATGCAGCCTTGAATGGATTGTTTGAAACGTTTTGCTCGATTATTCCCCGGCGAAAGGACAGCAAATTTGTGTTTTAGCTACCTGTAGGCCGTTTTCTTCTTAAATATCTCAAGTCTTGCCTTAAGGATTTACGATAATAGTGCCATTGTCTTTTGAAATAATCTGACTTCGATAACTTCTTAGATCTAGTGCAGAGACTTGTCGATAGTTTCCCGTTGTATATGCGTGCAAACAACAACCACTTTTGTCCAGTTTTAACAGGAAGTCCACACATTAGAGAGCTACTATTGGTTTCAATTGTCAAGCTGTCCTCGGTAGTTCCTTTGAATGATTGCTCGACATTAATTACAAAAGTCATTTTAAATTTCTCGATTTCGATTGACTTAATAGTACCAGTCACTATGTAGTCGTAAGAAACGTATTGCGAATCCGTTATCGAACCAAGATAATTGCATCCGCAAGCGTGAATCATATTTGAACTGACCAGTAACAGTAGTAAAAAAAATGTGCGCATTTCGGTTGGTTTCACATCATGGATGCGGTCAACACGAATATTCCACAATGGCCTACAACATCCAAATAAAACACACTCACAAAAACCGTTGCGAAATGGGTTGCTCCATGAAAAACAACTCACCTGCCCTGAGCAAAGCCGAAAGGAGCCAATTACAAGTATTTACCGTGCGTTTGTAAGCGTAATATTAGATGAACAATATACAAATATTGGGAGTTATAAACCACTAACTCTTGTGTTCTACAACAAAGGAGGTGGTGAGACGTTGCCCGGTATTCTAATCGCAATGTTGCACGGCAGATCAAATAATGCTCGTCTCTCAATTTATTTTATTTAGTAAATTGCTGAAATGAAGATATTTTCTTGTCTTGCGGCTATTATTATCCTTATTTCTTGTGGAGGATCTGAGCGTAATTTCGATGTCGAATCCGTCGGAGGATATAGTTTCCTGGTGCAGATTCCACTTGACCAGTATATCGAGAGTTTAACCGAAGGCTACACTGACCCGGGATTGAAGTCTATTATTGAAGAAGCCGGTAATCCGACTTCAACCACTCCTAAAGAATATTTCAAAAAAATGGTCGAACTCGCCGAGAATAAAGATTACGACTTACCTAAATATCTGAACAAAGCCAATCCGGAATTATTTAACAGCAGTTTAAAATTGAATCAGTTGGCCAATTTTTTATTGGATATGTACGAAAATGATCTGAATGAATGTTGGCATCAACTTGCTGCACGGTATCAGGATATCGAATGCCAATATAATCTCTTCAAAGCGGAAGAAGGTCGGTTTAGGGTGGAATTTGACAGAACGATTGATCGTATAGACGCGCTTAACTTAATATTTAAAAGCTCAAATCTCGAATTCTATGAAGTGCTTGAACTTGGGCAACTGACTACCCCTATTCTGGATATTGAAGATGCCTTAGTTGGCAGGGACAGCGCAAGTGTGAACAGTTCCGAAGAGTTATTGGTACTCTCAGGTGAAGAAATGCTTAATGAAGCTGAAATCACGGGAGAAACTCAGCAAATGTCGACTGAAGAAATCGAAAAACAATATCCGATTACAAGTCGCTTACAATTAAATTTCAATTACTTCAAAGACGGGACTATGGATTACGAAACCTCTGAAATGAATCCAATGATTGGATTCGCTCTTAACTCAGATACAGCCTTCCTCTCTTCTATTTTCAAGGATCCTGAATACTCAACTTATCTTCCAAAACGGGCAATTCTATCTTGGGATGAAATTTTGGATGAGCACGGAATGACGACTGATTTATGTGGCTTGTATGCTTTGCGGGAAGCTGAAAAATTTTACCGAATTCTACCGGAAGAAATTGAACGGGCAGAATGTAGGAAATCAGACTTGTCTGAGGAGTTTTATGATATATTGATTTACTTCAAAGGTGAGGGAATTAGCAAATGGTCCAGCCTAACGGCTTCAAATGTTAATGAATATTTGGCTATTGTATTAGATGATGATGTCCTCTCAGTTCCAATGGTTCAACAGCGAATTATGGGGGGTGAATGCGTGATTTCAGGTGCATTCGATGAGACCGAGGCAAAAAAACTGTCTCGCGCAATAAACAGCAGTCACCTTGCCTTCCCACTGTCGATTGTAGAAGAAACGATCTATTGATTTCCTTCGACGACGCCCGCAGCTTCGAAAATTTGTACCGCTTTCTGGGACTCCAACGAATAATTAATTGAACGGCCTTATTTGTATGCACTTTTGAATAATTTGACACGAATAGTAATTCAATAATAGGTCAGACTTGAGTAGCAGACGGCCTAAATTCTTACGATCTTTCAGTTCAAATTAATTCGATTTATGAAAAAAATTATTCTTCTCTCAACACTAATATATACTCAATCGCTTGTTGCGCAAATTAACTTGTACATGGCTGGGACTTCCACTAATATCTCAGGGACAACCGTAACGATGCCTTGTACCGGTAATATTACACCGTTTTACGTAGATGTTGAAAATGCAGGAACTATAGGCTTAGTATTAAATATTAGAAGAGTAAAAATTGTCCCATTGGCAGGATCTGAAGACGAGCTCTGCTGGGGAGGAACCGGAGGTATGGGAGGAGCTTGCTATAGCTATGGCTTAATTGCCCCCCTCGACGTATTCGAGACTTCTAACAATCCGACCGTAGATGCGGGTACGAAAGGTCAAATACAGGCATATCATAAGGCGAACGGCTATTACGGGACGGTTCAATACAGATACATTGTTTTTGACACCTTAACGATGACCAATTTGGACTCCGTAGATGCGATTTTTACTTCGGCAGCCGGTCTTGAAACTTTCAATGATGCAGAGATAACTGTTTATCCTAATCCAACTGAAAACGATTTGACGGTTAATGTTGACAATGCTGATCAGAATACATCAATCGTTATTTACGATATCAACGGAAAAGTAGTCTTTGCTTCTGCCCTTATCATAGGTCAAAACAACTTAGAATTATCAAGGCTGCAAGCCGGAACTTATATCTACACCATCCGGAATTCAGAAGCCGTTCTTCGAAATGATAAACTGATTATTCAATAAAGATTATTAGAACTTAATATCGACGGCATACGGATCAACATTTAGTTCTGCCTTATAATCTTCCAGCAATTCCATTGTGTTCAGATCTATGATGGTGACATAGCCGTTATTTCCCTCGCATCCACTGTAATGGTGGGGAACGTCAGCTCCAACCGGATCTGCATTTCTATTAATAACATACAAATAGTTTTCGGCTTGATTGAGTATCAGGCCTCTTGGTTGATAACCGCTATAAATTCGAGTGATTTCTGTATGCGTTGTCAGATCGAACAAGACAATCGAACCCTTTCCAGTGGCAAAAGACGTTACATCCTCCATACAGCTTACCGCATATATGTTGTAAGCCTCTGAGACAATGACTTCCTGGGGTACATTTCCAACAGAATGAGTTGATATCAAACTGTGTGTCAGGGCATCAAATACTCTCAGCTCATCCGATCCTTCACAGACTACAAAGTATTCTGACTCATCATCCTTCAATTCAATAAAGCCGGGTTGATACACGGCTGAAGTGAATGAAATCGCATCAGGAGGAGAGATAACTTCCTTAGATACAAGAGGATTTAAGATGTCAGTAATGTCTATTTCGTAAATAAAATTACCTCTACTGCATGAACAATACAACTTGGTAAAGTCTTGATTAGATTTAAGACCAAAGGGAAAGTAAAGGGAATCACTCAGATCATCATAGGTAGTTATTGTTGACATCATGTCCAGATCAATGACCTTAATGTCCCCTCCGCTGTAGAAAGAATTGCCGCTCCAATTTGCAACAATAGCAGTCTTAGAGTCGGGTGAAATGGTCATCGAGCGCCAAACGCCGACTCCAAGGTTCAGCTCCGACACCTTTTGATTATTACTAACGCTGTACTTTTTCATGACACCCGTAAGCGCGTGAACAACGTAGAAATGGTCACCATCTGGAGCAACACTTATTATCTCTGCAAACCCTCCTCCGCTGTCATTAATATCAGCATAGCGTATGACCAAACCGCTTTCTTCCTCAATAACAGCGATTTTGCCGCACTTTGAATTCAAAATGTAGATCATAGATTGATTTTGGTAGTCTGAGAATTTAATTTCTCCCGTTGCACTTGGCGCGCCCGCCAAAATCCAATCTGACAATAATTGAACACGTTCCTTCGAAAATGAAGGAAGATTGTAAGGCATTCTGGGTTCTAAACTCGGACCCAATTCGGCAAACTCATTAATAATGTACAGAAAGGGACTTTGATCAGGAGAAAAAGGAACCACATAGGCGTTTCCATTATTACCACCCTGTAGCAGTTCATCCCAGGTTTCCATAGAAATTCCACCGGTGGCACCTTTACTCAAAGTTGTATGGCAACCGGTAACAGAGCAATTTCGTTGAACTATTATTGCCACTTCCGGAGGATAGTTGCCTTGCTCAACGACCTTCAGTTTATCTGCTCGACATGAGCAGCCCAAAACCAAAAGAATAAAGCAGGAATTAATCCTTGAAAACACTTTGGCTTTTTTGTTATTCGGTAACCGGAACATTGATCTCCAAGTTCGACTTTTTCTTCTTGATTTCAAAGGGAATTCCTCCAAAAACACTGTCAGAAAAGCCGGAATCATAACCGGTCGCATAGATATAGTTCCACCCTTTGCTAAGGTTGTCAAGAGAATAATTAGCATTCGTATCAGCCTCAACCATGACATCGTATAAAGTAACGTCAGCACCCGGCCATAGGTTAGTACCATATTTTACATAAACCTTCGCAAAAGGAATTTTCACCTCATGATGAGATACTACGCCATAAATATTGGAACTTTGATCTTTTGCACAAGATGACAGTAAAGTACCTATAAGAATCATTGATATTTGAACATGCCTTAACATGGCACAAAAAAAGCCGGTCCGTCTTGAACGGAGGGACCGACTCTTTCTATAATTTACAGTCTATTTAATCACTAATTCTTCGGTCGCAAAACCTTCAGAATTCGTGATAGTAACAAAATAAAGACCTTTTTCGATTCCGGCAGTTTCCAGTGAAACGAAATTTGGTCCCACTACATAAGTATCTTGAATTTCCAAAACTGTTGCTCCCAAAATATTGACCACTTTGATCGTCGTAAAATCAGTGTTTTTTAAGTTAAACTGAACATTACAGATATCTGAAGCAGGATTAGGGAAGATCGAAATATTGGAGATTACCTTATTTTCGTCGATTGTGGCTCCTCCTCCGGAAACATTGACGGTGTAATCTTGAACCTCACCATGTTGTCCCAGGGGAGTTGATGGATATCCACATGGGCCTGGAGCAGTATGACCGTCAGCAACCAGCATATCCGAGTAAACTCTCATTCGAGTATTCCCGGCTGTAGCACCTGCAGGAACCGAAATGGAGTAACTAAACGGAAGGTTATTGGAAGATCCTGTTGCAGCCGATAAATCCTCTGTTTGGTTCACAACTTCCTCTCCCGCATCGGTAAAGTCAAAGTTTTGGTTCCAATCAATCCAAACACGAACTTCCACCATGTCAGTGAATACATCATTAATAAAATCGTGCTGAACATTAACATTCATCGGGTAAGCGCTTCCCGGGTCAACATTTGCTGTCATTGCCGTATAATCAACTGTTGCATCCAATCCGGATGTACTGCTAATAGCTCCGAATGTAACGGATGTGAACCCTGTAAAAGGTCCGGACGAATAGGGAGGACACACGCAATACTGTGCACTGGCAACATTCGCCAGTATAAAGCTAAAAGCCGCCAATAGCGAGTAAAATTTTTTCATAATTAAGAATTTGTTAGTGATTTATATGCCTCTTAAACGTGTAGATTCGGAAAAGGTGGTCTACAAGACCTATCAAATAGGTTCAATTTTTAACAACGGTCGTTTTTTCTAACGAACGGTCGATTCTGACCAAATTTGCCCCTTTTTGGTCTTTTTATGTGAACAAGCAATCACATTTGTTAACATTTTTTTTGATTATTTCTTGACTCATGCAAAGAAGACACTGTACATTTGTCGCCAAATTAAAAGCAATGGTCAGAGTTTTCTTTCTATTCGTGATTCTCTCTTCCACATCGGCATATTCGGTCGAAATAGACCGTCGGCAGTTCACGCTGAGAGACAGTATTGTAAATTTTGCCACCGATTATATAGGAACACCTTACAAGTATGGCGGAACTTCTCCCGAATCAGGTTTTGACTGTTCAGGTTTTGTCTCTTATGTGTTTAGAAAATTCGGAGTACACTTACCGCGCTCTTCAAAAGCGATGGGATCTCTGGGGGTCACAACCGACTCTGATGATGCACAGACAGGTGATATCATCCTGTTTAAAGGCAGAACTTCCTCTACAATTGGCCACGTCGGCATTGTCTATCAAAATGGCGCCAATGATCTAATATTCATCCATTCGTCCTCCCCAAGAAGTGGTGGGGTAATCATTTCCAACCTTTCGCAAAAATATTATAAAGAGCGTTTGGTTAAAATTGTGGATGTTCTCTCATAGTTCGGGCGATGCAATTATAAACTTTCTTATTACGTTTATCGGGTAAAGCAATATTAGATGCAGAAAATAATCTTTTGTGTTTGTTTATTTCTTATGTCGGTTATACCATGTCGCGCGCAGATAACAATGGATTTAGAGTTAAAAGGTGCTTATACAATTAACGGACCTAAGTACCGTTTCAGCGATGAAGTCGTCTTTTTTGATTTGAAAGACGGATTTGCCTACGGCCTCAACTTCGACATGCGGTTTAAGCCAACGGTGGCATTATCATTTAGTTATCTCTATTCACAATCAGGTTCTACCTTAAAACATACTTATAGTCAAAGTGGCTTTGTTCATAAGCCCGGACTATTAAAGGATAGGGTCTTTGATTTAGGAATCAAGAAGTATTTTCCCTTGAAAAGAGGCATTTCACTTGCCGTTTTTGTTGGACTTTTTGGGGATGCTTATACCTATGAAAACGATGATATACAGGTT
>CAZCAD010000002.1:13284-14260 GCA_964496525.1 uncultured Flavobacteriales bacterium
ACCTACAATTCAATCGTAAGCGATTCATATGTTCGATTTAACGCAAATACAAATCTTGCGATCGGGCCAAAATTTGGCTTTTATCTTCAAAAGAACTTTCCGAGAATTGGGCGATTTACAGTGGGAATTTCTTACGGCTTTGAACTCACCAAAGGCTTTGAACGTTTGATTTACGCAGAAATCTATGAGTATGAAAAAGACCTGGGAACAAATGAAGTAACGGTTTTACTAAACGAGAAAAAATATATAACGCATGACCTGACCAGGAATCCTTTCATGATTGAAATTGGGTTCAGAATGCCGGGAGCAATGATTCTTAAAGAAAAGGAGAAGACTATTCCGGATTCACTGGAATAGGGTTTTAATTCAACTAAAACTCCTCCTCCAACGTCCCCATCTTACCCATTTGAAAATCAAGAATTGCCTGCTTAATCTCCTCGGCTGTGTTCATTACAAACGGACCATGAGACAGCAGAGGTTCATTAATCGGTTCGCCTGACAGTAAGATAATTCTGGAATCTTCGGTTGTTTCAATTTGAATTCCCTCACCGTCGGCTGAAAATGAAAGAAGACTCTTATCCCCTATTTCAGTTTGGTCATTTACTTTTGATTGACCATCAAGTTGATAAATTAAGGCATTAAAGGAAGCAGGAATTTTAATCAAGCGCTTGCCTTTTTTTTTCATATCAATTCGAAGAATGAGTACAGCTGTGTTCACCTCAATCAGTCCCTCCGAACCTTCAAAATCTCCCGCAATTAGTTGTATCGAGCTGAACTCATCTTCAATCGTTGGCGTGTTTTCCTTGCTTAGCGGTTGATATGACGGCTTGTCCATCTTATGTTTTGCCGGTGAATTCATCCAGAACTGAATAATTTCGAAGTCACCACCTTCTTCGGCAAATTCTTTCGGTGGTCGTTCGCTATGTACGAGCCCTGACCCTGAATTCATCCACTGTGTCCCCCCTGCATAAATTAT
>CAZCAD010000002.1:14298-16109 GCA_964496525.1 uncultured Flavobacteriales bacterium
GAACACCTCCCTTGAAAATAAAAGTAACAGGGGAAAAGCCTCTGTGTGGGTGGGGCCCTACTCCAACAGAATCCTGACTCTGTCCACCATCGTAGTGATTTACCCAATGATGAATTAATATGAAGGGATCAATTTGATCAAGGCCCGGAAGTGGCAAAGCCTGGTCTAATAAAATGCCACCCATATTCACTTTTTGTGCTTCGGCTTGATGTTGAACCGACCTGAATTTCATTGATCTGTTTCTACAAAGATATGATTTATATGTTTAAACAAATAATGCCGATCATTTTTATTGAGCACAAAAAAAAGGGCCGAAGCCCATTGCAATTTTTTTATGTCGATCCGTTTATTGCAATAAGATCGCATGACAGGTACCGCCATCAAAAACCAAAGACCCGCTAAAGCCGGGAATAAGTGTGCCGGTTGACTGATCTCTCACCTCATAATTGTGAAGTTTGTTTGGCTGTGAGCCCATATCCACATCAATCCACATAAAACCCAAAGTTGAACAACCCGGAATTGGATCTGATACCGCTATCCATCCATCATCCGAAGCCCCCGTCCCGATAGAAGTACCATCAATAAAGTATTCAAGCGTGTTAATTGGAGGAGTTACCAGTTTTGCCAAATAGGTATCCTGAGTAAAATAAAATACACCTGTTGCATGGTAGGTACATGTTCCATCATCCTTTTCAGCTGTCACATCATAATTAAATGCATTAGCATCGATACATCCCTTCTTCTTACATGAGGCTAATGTTATCAGCCCTAACCCCATTAAAAACAACGTCTTTTTCATTTCTTTTTATATTGAATTTTATGCAATTTAAGAAAATTTGTGCAGCTTTCATTCATAATAAATTAAGTAGTTTTAAACGGTAAAAGATGAATGAAAGGACTTAAGAAACTTTAGTGACAGCAACAAATGGAAACATTTCAATTCATCACAACTGTCGAACGATTTTCCGATTCGCCGATTTGGACATTTTATATTCCCATTCCCCTTGATGTTGCCAATCAATTAATCGGAGTCAATCGTCGGGTTATGTGTGCAATGAAAAATGGTGATGCATTTCACTGTGCTTTAATGCACGACGGAGGCGGTGGTTTTTTTATCAATTTGAACAAAGAACTGATGAAGAAACATGAACTCAGTCAATTTGACGAAATCGATATTCGATTGCATAAAGATACCAGTAAATACGGCGTATTTGTTCCGGATTTTTTTGAAGAACTATGCGATCAAGACCCGGAAGGAAGCGGGATATTTCATGCTTTAACGATGGGCAAGCAGCGAGGTTTATTTCACATTCTCACTAAACCAAAGAGCGAGCAAAAACAATTGGAGAAAACCTTAATCATTTTCGACTATCTGAAGGCATGCAATGGTGAATTAGATTACAAAGCCTTAAATGAAGCATTTAAAAACAGTAGATTTAAACAATCATAATTTAGAATCATGAAAAATTTTATCCCTTATCTCCTTATTTTAATAATCGGCTCTTCTTGTTCTGGAGAACAAACAGAAGGCACTGATGAAGCAAGCCCTGAAGTTGACAGCATCGTTGTTGAAGAAATTGAACGATTTTATTCCGATGAAATATTGACGCTTTTTGATAAGGTTCAAATTGAGGACTCCACCCTTTCGACCTTGGATTCGGTTTACATCGTGAGCACCGATTATGAGAATAAAACATATTCACTGACTGCTGACGAAGTGGTACTGTTAAAAAGCAATATGCTTGATAATCGTTGTACAAAATGGAACACCTATCAAATAGATGATTTTCTTAGGTTTGATACCCTAAAGA
>CAZCAD010000002.1:16125-26581 GCA_964496525.1 uncultured Flavobacteriales bacterium
AAGTACCAGGACTACCTCGACAATCTCGATATTGGAATGATGGCGCGATCGGAAGCTTCTGCGGTTCAGTTGATCAGCTTGGATGATAGCACTGACCTTTTTCTTTGGTTGGTGGACTACAGCAGCTATGAGGCCTGCCCATATTCAGCCGGAAAGTCAATTTATGGTTCCTTATTTGTGAATAAAGAATTCAGAAACACTGCGCTTATCGGCGATGAAAGCGGTGGCGGTGATCCTCCTGTGTGGGGTTCAACGATAATCACATCTGAAATATCATCGGAGGTGATTAAACTTTTAGAGGTCCAGGAATTTGGCGATGAAGACGAAAATTATGAGGAGGTGATAAGTCGTGATGAATATCATCATTTACTAAAGATTCAGGATGGATATTTGGTTGAGACCGAGACTGACTACAAGAATTAGAATTCCAGTTCGTCATTTGCACCAAGTTTAAAGTGTCGTTTGATCTGGTAGGTAGTCAAATAGAAAATCGGCGTATCTAAAGCTGCAACGATAACTTTGAATAAGAATCCGCTGGCAAATAAGGTCCAAAAAATAGCCCATGGAAGTGCATTGAAGGAACACAATAACAAGAGTACGATTGAGGTATCTACGACTTGAGAAAAGATGGTTGAGAAATTATTCCTGATCCACAGATGCCTTCCTTTGGTCAGTTTTTTCCAGAAGTGAAATAATCGAATATCAATCAACTGAGCGACGAGGTAAGCAGACATTGAGGCACCAACAGCAACTCCGGTTAAACCAAAAACGGTAGTGAAAGTCTCGTCGTTCACCGGCGAATTATCCATCGCATGGCCCAGATCGGCCAGCATCACAACCAGCATCACTAATACTGCTGCAACCAATCCAACTACCACAACAAGGTTTGCCTTTTTGCGTCCGTAAATTTCTGTAATCAAGTCCGTTAAAAGAAATGTCAAGGGATATGGAATCAGACCGGCAGAAATCTCAAATCGATATAATCCAAATGGCTCCCAGTAAATGAACTTCTGAAATATTAAATTACAGGATACAAGTAAAGAAATAAATATTCCGGCCAGCAATAAATAAAGAAAGAGTGCCTGCTTTCTTTTCGTTTCATCCAAAAGTCTTGCTTCTTCCATTTTTGACAGCTTAAATATATACAGATTGAGCTATCGGGCTACTAATCATTTTTTTGTTTTAAAAATCGCGATCCCCGTAAAAGTAAACAAGAATGCTATGAGAATATTCGATAATGAGAATATTTGCCAGTACCAATAATCAGCCACCGTGACTCCAAGAGTGGCAACGATAAAGACGGCCGTTGTGTGCCAGGGCACAAGGCTTTCGATCATCGTTCCGGTATCCTCCAATGAACGCGACAGCACCTTCCGTTTTATTCCCAGTTTATCAAACTTCGATTTAAAAGCATCACCCACTATGAAGCTGTTCGCATATTGGTTGGTTGTGAGGGAATTGATTATGGCTGACGACAATAGGGCCGCGCGAACCGTTCCACCTATTCCCTTTATCCATCCAAAAAGGTTCTTCATTATGATCGGCATGGCATTGATTCTGCTTATTATTCCCACAAATGCAAACACAAATAAGGAGATCATAAAGGGCATTTTCAAACTGTACATTCCTCCCCGGCTGAAAAGATTCGATATTAATTCATTGTCTTTTGCCTGCACTGAGTCGCTCATCGTTTCAATGTCAAATCCCCTTATTAAACTTGCCGCTATCTCATCAAAGGCGAATGGTTGGAAGCACATCGCAAGAATTACCGCTAAGGCGGAAGACGTAACCAACAATGGTAAGGCTGGCATGCGCTTCAAGGATCCGATCAGAACAAGAAGCGGTGGCAATATCAGCAGGATGTTGAAGTTAAAAGCAGACTGGATATTTGAAAGCGTCTCCTGCACTTCGGTATTTGCCACAGCACCTTGATCTACGGGAAAAATAAAACCGGCTGCAAAATAGAAGATAGCTGCTATTAATGCGGCAGGAATGGTCGTGTACAACATGGAGTGAATGTGGTCATAAATAGATATGTCAGTGGCCAGGGCTGCAATATTCGTAGTATCAGAAAGCGGTGAAAGTTTATCACCAAAAAAGGAGCCTCCGATAATTGCCGCTGCTGCGATAGGCAGATCGGCTCCCATCGTTATTGCAACTCCCATCATAACAATTCCAATGGTACTTACTGATCCCCAAGATGTTCCGGTCATTGTTGAGAATACAATAGGAACCAGAAAGGCGATTACGTAAATGTAGTCCGGATGAATAATTTTGATTCCGTAATACACAAACATTGGAATGGTACCACAAACGATCCAGGATCCGATAATCAGACCTATCGCAAGTAAAATCAATAATGTCGGCATAGCTGTATGGATCTTGTTCGCTATACTTTTGAGAATATCCTTCCATTTATGTTTGAGGAAAAGAAGTTGAACGACGGCGACCACGACTCCAAAAAGAAAAACAAACTCAAGACTAATCTTCTCTTGCCCAAACACTTTAGGCCGAATCATGAGTCCGTAAACCAACATTAAAATAAGTGATGCAACCGGCAGCATCGCTGTCCAGAAACTTACATTCTTATTTTCGCCAGGTTTATCCAAATTATGAGGAATGAAGGCGCAATTTAATCTAATTTTTTAACAATTTGATCTTAGCAAATAGTTCCAAATCAATTGATATTAATGGACCTTGGTCTGTTTTATTTCTGCATTTAGAATTATATTTGCAAACAATTAAAATCGAAGCAATTTACAATGAGACTTGCACAATTAGCGCGTAAGGTCGATACCAATGCAGCTGAAATTCTAAAATTTCTCGAGGAGGAATTTAAAGTGGAGCTTGGTGATGATCCAAATCTAAAAATTGAGGACGATCATCTTGCGGCAGTGATTGCCAATTTTCAAAAGGAAGAAGTAATTGAAGAAACTCAAACTGATGAAAATGCGGTATCAAAAGAGGTAGAAGAGGTTGATGAGATATCTGAAAAATCGGCCTCAGGTGGAGATGAGGAATCAGATGAGCAGGCGGTTGAAGAAGAAATTGAAGAAAAAAAAGTGGCTGAAGTAACGGACGAGAAGGAAGAGGTAGTTGAAGAGGTCGTTGAAAACGAAACTACCACTACCGATGATTCCGATGATGAAGAACAAACGCTCATCGAAGCTGAAGTTGACGAAAATGTTGAGTTAATAAAGGCCCCAAAAGTTCAACTCGAAGGATTAAAAGTTGTGGGGAAAATTGACTTACCGGCTCCGAAAACTGAGGAATCCGACTCTCCTCCTGATGTGGATTTATTGGACGAATCTGCCTCAAGCACAGAAGAAGGAGCTGTCACTGAAGCCGAACACCTGGAACATTTTGATGAAAGTTTGAACTTGCCAACTGCCGAAGAAGTTGAGGCTGAGATTGAGCAGGAGGAGGCTGCCGCTGAATTACTGGCATCCGCAGAAGGCGGTGACGACTTACTCGCGGAGCTTGAAGCAAGTCAGGTGTCAGTATCACAAGACATTAAGACGGGTCAAACAGTTTCTAAGATGGCTAAGGAGCTGAAGGACAATATGGATGAGGAGGGCGACGAGTCCATCTATAAAAACAAAAATGGTGACTATCGTTTCACCGCCGAACAAAAAGCTAATCGTGTTAAGCGCCTGATCGAGGTTGAAGAAGTCCGTCGCCAGAAAGACTTGAAAAAGAAAAAGAAGAAGCATTACAATAAAATGATGAGCACCCACACACCTCCTAAAAAGCCGAAGCGTAAAGCTGATAGTAAGAAAGTTGCTGAAGTAGAAGAAGCGCCTAAATCTGCCTGGGGAAAATTTCTGCGTTGGTTAAACGACTAAACAATTCATCACAAAAACAAAAAAAGCTGCCTATCAGAGCAGCTTTTTTTATGTTTTCTATCCGATATTATTCTTTTACGAATTGTTTGGTATGAATTCCACCGGTGTCAGTCACTTCAAGAATATGCATTCCTGAACTTAAATGTGCAAGAGAGACGATGTTGCTATTTTCCCTGGTCTCATAAACCAAGGCTCCTTTGGAATCAAATATTTTTACTTCGATTACCTCACTCAATCCTTTGAATCGTAATTCGTCACGAACAGGGTTAGGATAAATCTCCCAGAGAATCTCATCAACCTCTTCAATTCCGGTCACCCAGTTGATAACGTGAATTTCAACATCTGTCGTATCATAGCTCCAATGATACCCGTCACGAATATCAATCCTGAAGACATCGTCTCCAAAAAATCCGGGATTGGGTAAGTACCACAGACTATCCAGGTTCTCAGCTAAGATGGTATCTCCAACACCTTGAAAAACGCCTTCAACAAACAAATTTCCGTTTGGAGGTGTGGTCACAAGTCTTACCATACCACCTGTCATGTCCGTACTATCAGGATCGGTCAATACCATATTGAATCGTTCTTCTTCCACATAAGTTCCAAAGTTCTTCAAGGTTGTATCAGTCACCAAACCTATTGAGGGCGTCTGATTAACCCAGATATGTATCAGGTAATGACAACCGGGGAATCCAATGTCGTCAACAGTTGTGGGGACAAAGAATCCACAACCGGGCGCAGCAAGGAAGGAGGTATCAGTTTCAAGTAAGGGATTGGATCCTAAAAAGAATCCCACAACCGTTGAGCTTGGCAGATAGATCTCGGCTACAGCCGTGTCGCCAGGTAATAGGTAATATCCCGGAGGAAAAAATTCCTCTATTGTATAATTTGACGAATCAGGATAGACATCAGTCGTATCACTTACAACCAAAGTAAAATTGGCAAAGTCCAATGATCCGTCCAAGGTGTAGACACGAGAACGAACTTGGTATGGACCACCCGTGGTGCTTTCAACACCGTACTCCATGCTTATCAATCGGGCAGTATCAACAATGTTGAAGGAATCCAGATCATATCGACGAATCATGTAGTTGTCCACAATTATTCCGCCTGCACTACAGGAAACAGAATTTCCTGACCAAATATTGGTTGAAGTGCTATGTGTAAGTTTAGTTTGAGCGATTCCTGCAGTAGTGAAGCCAAGAATAGCAAAGCTTAGTAAAAGTCTCTTCATTTCATTAATCATTTCAGAATCGCGCCGACTTTATTAATATCCAGAACAATAAAGCCTTGATTCACAGGTAAGTTTCAAAATTTCATGCAAAGTTATGGAAATTTCTCGCACGACGCAATGCTTATTTTCATTCGAACAAGATATACGAACATAGTTCAAAATTAAACCCCGCACACTTATCGTATTATAACCAGTGGAAAATCCTGACCAAAACTGTAACTGGCCGGGTACTGTGCACTGCCGTGATATTCCTCAGACAGTTCCGGCACTCGGTCTTCTACGTAGGACTTTATTTCATTCACAGTTACCTTATTATCATAGGCAGAACCATGTTCACCTGACAAAACCTCGAGCAGTGCGTAAGTAAACAATCCGTGCTTTAAACTTCCAACTTCATTGGCAAACTGGGCATCCTGAGAAGCTGTCAGAAAGAATGTTCCGCTGCTTCTGGCCAACTGTGCCAGCGCTTTCTCCCTCGCCCCTCCTCGAACTGCAAAGCTCTCCAAGGCTCCACCGGAGTGACACGCATCGATAATGTAAAGCTGTTTTTCCGCAGAAACCCTGATGGAATTTTCCAATAATTCTGAGGCTGAGACGGCCTTTTCAGCTAAACTTGCGTAATCACCATAAAGATTAACGATATCATGCGTAACCAGGAAAAAATCTGACTTATTATTGTCCTTATCAGAGCCCATAACCCCATGTCCGGCATAATAGAAGACAAAAACGTCTTCAGGACCGATATTTGTTTGAATCTCCTTAAGTGTGCTGAAAATTGTCTCTTTGGTCGCCTTTTCATTGGTGATGGGGTACTCAAATATGTTTGAGAAGAGGGAATCTGACTTTCGACTGAGTGCTTTGTTAAATGCTTTAGCATCATTTACAGCGTATTCTAAGTTATAGCTGGGGTTTTTGTATTGATTTATACCAATGGTAAGAATATAAAGGTCTGTTTTGGCTGCCTCTCCGTCGAATCTGATAAATATGTGTGCCGGTTCCGATTCTGTCCGGTCTTCGTTGACAACAATAGCCGATATCTCGTTTTGTCCGTCATTTAAGGGAATTTCGAAGTTTCGCATGTCCTTATTACCGCCTCTGAATACGATATCTTCGTTCAAAACTTCCCTGATAACGAGCTTTCCATTGTTATAAATTCGAACTTCTTGCAAATTTCTGCCTTTGCTGTCAATAGAAATGTCAAGAGGCAATTTGTCGGTTTTCCATTGGTAAATCGAGTCGGTTTCAACAAGCACGGATCGCTTCGCTGTATTCGTGAGGTGAAAAGCGATATCGGGAGAGTTTTGCAGGGATCGATTCAAATCCTCGCCTCGGTCGTCAAAACTCTCACCTTTATTAATTCGATCAATAAGGCCCGGTGAGTAAAATTTATCAAACAAAGAAGAAACCTTAATTGATTCTAAACCAGACACATAATTTACTAAATTTAAAGCTTTTGATGAGCCATCAAAATAACCACCGGGACTTGTAGCAATCCACTCATTTCTATCGACCTGCACTCTGCTGTAGATTTCCGAATAATCGTCGAGATCCCAGACCTTTATCATTCCATCCGCTGAACAAGAAACCAGTCTTTTACCATCAGATGTAATTTGAATAGAAGTTACGGCATCGGTGTGCCCGCTTAACCGCTTGATAATCATATTTTTTTTGTAATCCCACAAGATGATTTCATTATCACCTCCTCCACTGGCAATAAATCGATCTTTCGGATCAAATTGAACAGCATAAGCCTGACCCTGATGTTCACCCATTTTCGCCAATAACATTCCGGTCAAAACGTCCCACACCTTTAGCGTCCCATCCCAGCTACAACTAGCGAATTTACCGGCGTCAGGGCTGAAATCAAAATCCGAAATGATAGCTGTATGGCCTACGAGTGATCGAAATGATTCTCCTGCGTCCGCCTCATAAAAGCTCACTGTCTTACCCAGATCACCACTCACCAAATAGAGGTCATTTGGAGTAAATCCAACCGTGTAGGCCGAATTATTACCCATATTCAATGATCTGAACATTCCATCCTCCAGATTCCAGATCTTAATTGTTCCGTCCCAGCTTGAGCTAATCAACTTTTTACCGTCAGATGAGAAGGCAAGATCGAATACTACTTCCCGATGCCCCCTTAAGTTTTCAATTTCTTTGCCACTTTCGACATCCCAAAGCTTTATCTGTCGATCTCCCCCTGCCGAAGCAAGTATCTTACCATCCGGACTTAAATCATAGGCCCAAACGGCTTGATTATGACCTTCAAATCGTTGAATAACCTTACCACTTTGAAGGTCAATCTGAACAACAATTGAATCGATATTTCCAATAATAACTGATTGATTATCACCACTTAACACAATTTTCTTCTTCATCGAAATGTATTTAAGAATCCCCATGTGCGTCCAATTGTCATAGCTGAATCGGATGCCATCATTCTTTTCGTGGTTTTGAAATCCTTCGAGACGTTTTACCTTTCGCCCGGTCCTCGCATTCCATATACCAATTGCGCTATTCTCATCCGGTATTGCAATCAGGTTCCCGTCCGGACTAAAATTGAATTCGAAAGAGTTAATTTGATCATTTTTGACATGCAAACGTATTTTTCCGCTCTTCAAATCGTAGACAAAAACCTCTCTGGAGATGCCTACTAAAACTAAATCATTAGTTGAGTTGAACTTCATGCAAGTCGGAGTCTTGGTTTTCTCTCCAATTTCAAAATGTCGGACCTTTTTTCCGTTTGAAACGGTCCAAAGAGTCGGTTTGGTTCGATTAGACGCTGTTAAGATGTATTTTCCATCATTGCTGTACACATGATGCATTTTACAACCATCACATTTTTCGCCATTTTCATCTCTCAGTTCCGATTTCAGCGCGCCGGTCGAGGCATCAAATATTTGCGTAAATAATTTTGACGAACTTATTGCAATCGTCTTGCCATCAGGAGAATAAGACATTTTAAAAGACTTGTCGAACGGAAGTTTCAGCAGCGTATCCCTGCTGTTTATGTCAAACAGCACTACTCCCTTGTAACCGTCCTTGTGCAGAATTTTTGAGGAAGTCGGGTCGAACAAATGCCTTTCTCCAAGAGCGGCATAATTCTTATTAAAACTGTTGATCAGGCCTCCGTCTTTTGCTGAATAAACATATAAACCATCTCTTCCGTCAAGAAGGACAATTTTATTGCCGTCGGGAGAAAAATAGGCATCTTGAAGGTCGTTTTCAGGCACTTTTATTGAGAATAGCAGCGCGCCATTATGAATTGAATAGATTTTTGCGGTCATATCCTTTGAAGCCGTTAAAATTGATCTACCATCCGGACTAAAGACCACATTTCTTAGATTTTCCGTGTGACCGGCAAACGATCGAATTTGTTTTCCTGTGTTGACATTCCAGAGAATCAGGCTATTATCCAAACTTCCGCTAATCAGGAATTTGCCATTGGGACTAAAGTCATAACAAGTCATGTATTTTGTATGACCTTTCTGTAGAATTGTTTCTATGGACTTCTCTTCCTGAGCAAAAGTACTTAGGGTGATCAATCCAAAAAGTGTAAAAATTAGCTTGAATTTCATTCAGTCGATTATCTCCGTTAAAGATACTTAAATTCCTATCCGAATGTCTGCTTCCCTACTTCCGATCCATTAACTTTATGCAATTATGAGATTATTCATACTTGGTTTAGCACTTCTGGCGATGTACACTGACTCCAAAGCTCATCCGGGTCTGATCGAGATCGAAGACTTTGGAGAGAATCCGGGAAATCTGGCGTTCTTTCTTCATCCGGGAGGTTTTGATCAAAATGAATCACTTCCGCGCCCACTGGTAATTGCACTTCATGGATGCAATCAAAGTGCCGGTGCTTTGGCCCGAACGTCTGACTGGAACAAGCTTGCGGATCAATATGCCTTCTACGTCATTTATCCCGAACAAAAAATATTGAATAATCAATCTCGTTGTTTCAATTGGTTTAAAAAGAAAGATTATAGTGGCCACATTGGAGAAGTAGAATCAATCCATCAGATGGTTGAGTACATGAAATCGAATTATTTGATCGATGAGAGGCAAATTTTCGTATATGGATTATCTGCCGGTGCAGCGATGAGTGTGGCCTACATGGCTAACTATCCTGATGAGATAAATTCAGGCGCGATTTTCGCCGGATCTGCCTTTGGAATGGCTGAGAACGGGGTTCAGGGTCTAAAGGCGATGCGAAATCCGCAAATATTAACAGAAACAGAATGGATGATTAAGTTTCAGGCTGGAAGTCCCGATTATCAGGGACCATATCCTAAATTGATCGCCCTTCACGGTTCGAAAGATCGTATCGTTCACTTCATCAACTCATTTCAATTAGTAAAGCAATTTGTTGCCATGCATCGTCCTTTAAGAAAGGAAGTTGAGGATGAATATTTAGGTATCAACTCCCTTACAAGAATGACCTATCTTGACAGTAACGATGTAGAGATGGTTACATTTTACAAAATGAAAGGGCTAGTGCGCTAAACACTAAGTTCCTGTGCGTATTTTTGCGTCAATTTTTTCTTTCTACGAGGCATAAATTTGAAGTAATAGCAGTGCTATTGCTGAAAATTTTAACGAAGTTAGAAAGGAAAAAGGGATGTGAAAATAGTGCTGCGAATTTAGTGTTTATCGCACATAGGCCATAAATTGGCTGTTGATCCGGGCGAGGATAGCTTACAAGGGGGAAAAACGGGTGCTTTCGCTGTTGACAGAAACTTTTTCTCAACTTATTATATCGCAAGAGATTTTGGCTTGTTAAAATCTCGTTAAGAAGGCTTCCATTTCTTAAGGACTTCGTTATCTTTAACTATAGAACAAAAAATGAAGTGGGCCTTTGCTTTTCTATTTTTATTATGCTGTACTTTTGCCGGTGCAGATGACACTTTGTATTGCAAATTACCGGCGGATTTTTTTCGCCAATATATACTGCACCCTGATAGTACATTCACATTTGAATACAACTTGCAACAAGGCCGTGGATATAGCAAAGGCACTTATTCCGTTAAGGGCGACGAAGTTCATTTTGAATTCGATAAGGTTTATACGGTTCATACAGTTATACAATCGAAGAATAAATTCAAGGACAGCATTTTTATTAATTGTCAAACTCCGCATGAGATGTTTGTGAACGTGAATGGTGAGGTACATCGCGGATATGCCAATATGCAGATGTCCAGAGATTCAACTGATGTCTTTATTTTTCAGGTAGGAAATGAAGTAATTTGGTTAAGGGATTTAAAGCAAGGAAGCGTTTATGACATAGAAATTGTCAACCATAGCGGAACCTACTATATGTCAAATATGGACAGGGCGGTTCTGACCGAATACAGAGAAAATTATTTTGAAA
>CAZCAD010000003.1:0-25113 GCA_964496525.1 uncultured Flavobacteriales bacterium
AAAGTTTTTTAACGGTCCGGGGGGGTAGGGTAATTTTAGAGAAAGCTGTTTTATAAGCGAATCAAAGAAATAAAGTGAATATAGAAAATGAAATAGGAGATGAAGAATTAGGACGTTGGCTTGCCGGCGAACTAAGCGGTTCAGAGCTTGAAGAGTTTGAAAAGTCAGACGCTTATAAGACTTATATGGCCATTGCCGAATACACTACTGATCTTTCATTCGAAGGGGCGGAAACAACTTTATCCTATGAATCACTCAAGCAAAGAATTGATAATAAATCCAATGAAACTCCTGTTGTTAAAATTCGTCCATGGGGGCAATTGGCCGTTGCAGCCAGCTTGATACTTATTGTCGGTTTAAGCATTGCCTACTTTTTTAATGCCGGTATTGGAAGTGACCCGACCACAATCTTTACTGCTCAAGGTGAGACAAAATCACTTATCCTTCCTTGCAAGTCTGAAGTTCAATTGAACATCTCTTCGAGTATTGAGTATGACAGTACAAGCTGGAAAGATAATAGAACGATCGAGATGAGTGGAGAAGCTTACTTCAAGGTCAATCAAGGAAGCAGATTTACCGTTAACACAGAACATGGAACCATTGAGGTTTTAGGAACAGAGTTCAATATTCGAAACCGACGAGATCTCACCGAAATCATTTGTTTCGAGGGAAAAGTAAAAGTAACCGACCTAAAAGGAAAAAGTAAAATACTAATGCCGTCTGAGGCCACCCGTTTAATAAACGGAGAGCTGGAAGAAAATTGGACTCCCGCATTTGTCGAGGAGTCGGATTGGCAAAATGGAGTGAGCTCATTCCACGAATCACCATTGAATACCGTAATAGAGGAATTGGAAAACCAGTACAAAGTTAGCGTTCAAACGGAAGCTGACCTTGAAGGAAGAATATATGTGGGTGCATTTCCGCATGATAATCTTCAGCAGGCATTGACTTTAATTTGTGAGCCTATGCAGCTTGAGTTCACGATAAAAAGCGATACCTTAATAGTTATCCAATAGTATGAGGCGGCTTTTATTGTATTTCTTAGTTCTTCAAGGTTTTTGTGTTTTCTCACAGAAACAGATTACTGAATCCTTTAATCAAGCGACATTGGAAGATGTTTTTGGTCAGTTGGAGAAGAAATACGGTTTAACTTTTGCTTATGACGCCGACCTGATTAGGAACGTCAAAATCACAGTTAAGCTGGACAATCTATCTGCTAAAGAAGCCATTGGAGAAATTCTAGGCAACACAGAACTCAGTTTTCATCGTGTTAAAAAGAACTATTTCACCATCGTTCCATCAACAAGATCATGGACGTTTACCACTAAGATCATCGATAATGAGGGCGAGGGAATCCCTTACGCCAAAGTGCGAGTTGTAGGCACATACAAAGGTGCTTATGCTGATGAAAATGGGAAATTAACCTTCGAATATCACAGCGATAAGCCACCACAATTGGAATTCTCGAGCATCGGTTATAAAAAACAAAATATCTCTGTAGTAGAAGTGAAGAACGGCGGTAATACCGCACTTGATTTGGATATACAGGAATTTGAAGAAGTGGTCGTTGAATATTTAACAGAAGGTATCTCAATTTCAGATGATGTTTCGAGCATTACGATCCACACAAAAAAAATTGGGGCTGTTCCCGGAACAACGGAACCCGATATTTTTCAACTGATTCAAAATGTCCCCGGAATCAATTCGGTCAATTCCACCGTTACGGAAATTCAAATTCGTGGCGGAACCGCTGATCAAAACCATCTTTTATGGGATGGGATTCCTATCTATGATCCGGGACATTTTAACGGTATGATTTCGTCGGTCAATCCAAATATTATAGACCAGGCCAAACTGCACAGGGGCGTTTACGATCCATATTTCGGAGGAAAGGTTTCAGGTTTGATCGAGCTAAGCTCAATCAATTATATTCCTGAAAAACCAGAAGCCGGAGCAGGTATCAATATGATTCAGGGTGATGCATACGTCAAAGCACCGATTGGAAAGAAATTCGCTGTATTGATTTCCGGACGAAGATCTTATATGGATGTCTGGAAATCGCCAACCTACAATCAATATGCAGACAGGGTTTACCAGGAGACATCAATCGAAAATTCAGGAGTTTATTCGGAAGAGCCGGAGTTCGAGGGTCAGGAGGTTGAAGTATTTGAGGTGACAAATCGTTTTGTTTTTTATGACTTGAACGGAAAAATGATCTTCAAACCAAATAGCAATAATCTCATTACCGCGAGTGCATTATACACCCGAAATACTTTAGATTATTCGACCAACTTTAAACTTGCAAATGAATCGGAAACCAATCTTATATCCTCTTCAAATTTCGGCTTAGGCCTGAACTATAAAAAGATATGGAATAAAAAATATCACAGTACTTTTTTGGCTAATTATGCCAAATACTCTTACAACTTCAGCCACACCTTTAATTGGGTTGACGATAGTATTTCATATCAGGACGGCATTGATAAAAACAATTCTGTAAATCACTATGAGTTTAAATGGAATAATATTTATAAACCTCTTCCTGACCACAAAATTAGCTTTGGTTATCAACTCGCATATAATGCAGTTAGGTATGAATTGATTTATTATACTGACACGGCTAATCTTGTCTCAGAAATCGGATCCAATGAAGGAATAACGAATGCCGCGAATTTGAATTATCAATTCAAAAAAAATAGATTTTTAGGCAGACTTGGAATGCGCTTGTCTCATTTGACAACAACCCAGGAATTTTATTTCGAGCCTCGTATTTACACTCAATATGGTCTGACCGATTGGCTGACAGTAAAAGGTGCCTTTGGTCTTCAAAACCAATATGTCAGCCAGGTAGATGAATTTGAGGGAGCTCAACTCGGTCTATCCAATAGAATTTGGGTGATGGCGGACGAGATTGAAATCCCCGTAATTAATAGCATGATCATAAATGCTGGTGTGGTGGTTCAGAGCCGGGGATGGCATATCAGCTTAGATGCTTATTACAAAATACTTGATGACATCGTTAATTTTTCGGCTGATCCGTCTTTATCATCAGGATTGCTCAGAGGATCAGCAATATCCAAAGGATTTGATTTCTTAATTCGGAAACGATGGAAAAATTATCGAAGTTGGATTTCCTATACCCTTAGCGATGTGAAATACGAATTTCCGGATCTTGAGTCTACACCTTATTCAGCACCATTTAATCAATTGCACACCCTAAAATGGGTTAATACCTTGAGTTGGAGACAATTTGAATTTTCAACATCTTATAAAATTGCTTCCGGAAAACCTTATACTTCCATTCTTGATATCGTGCTGCACCCTGAGGCTTATCCCGGTCAGCCTGAGGAGGAACGTTGGGGATTATATTATGATAAATTTAATGATCAACGCTTACCGTTCTTTCATCAATTAGATGTGACCGCTTTCTTTACTTTTCCGAAAAATCCCGAGAAAAACTGGCGCGGAAAGATTGGAGTATCTTGTTTCAATGTCTACAATGCCAAAAATGTTCTAAATCGATTCTACAATTTGGATATCAATTATGATGATCCCATGAATCCAATTGTTAATCCGTTTGCAATTGATAAGTATTATCTAGGAATTACCCCAAATGTCCTGATTCGCTTCGAATTTTGATCGCCTTGGAAATTTAATGAATTACAAAATTTCGCTTGATCCAGTGCTCTAAATCATGAGTGCCTTTTTGTATTTTTTGTGCCAGTTTTTTTCTTATCCTTCATTTGAGGTATGACATGACACTAGGTATTTATACTGTTTTAATTGTCAGAAGATAGTCTTAATTTTAGTTCGACCTTAAAATGCAAGTACACGACAAGACCGATTTTCAACTGATGGAAACTAAGGATGAGCAATTATTATTTCTTTCTGAACGGCATCCAAAGCTGACTGTTATTGATTTGGAACACATTGAATCAGTTGGAGGTTGGAAATTCCTTGAGTCAATAACTCCCTTAATTCTTAAAAGTTCAAGGGATTTTATGAGACGCATTATTTTCGCACATGAGGCAAACGACTTTGATGGAATGAAAAATAGCTTGAGAAAATTGCACGGTACTGCAAACATTATCGGTGCGAGCAAATTGGTTCGATGCATACTTAAACTTCAGGTTCTCGTAGAAAATAAAGATAAAGACATGACTAGAGATCTTGAATACCTGGTGGATTGTTACAATGAGATTGAAGAATTGCTTGGCTCTTCGGATATAGAAAAGGCTATTACAGGTGGGAAAGCATCATAACTTATGGTTTAGAGCACTAGTCAAGGGAAAAAGACCTCAGGACTTTTAAAGCCAAATCCGTATTTCCTTCTTTATGTCTCCTTACCCAAAAAGAATGCAGCCATTGGACATCCTGCCATTTATAATAATCTGAGCCCTCCTTCCTTTCAAACTCTGTTTCAATATCACTGCATAGAATGGGCTCCATAAAGTCAATCATCTCGTAAGGTTCCGGATTAAATTCATCCAATTTTTCTAAAATCTCATCGAACTTATTCTTGTAATCTTCTTGTCGGCTTAAGCAATCAAAGGTTCTTAGCAAACCGTCAATGTATTTAAGTTGGTTACTCCCTCTCTTGAAATGCGGCCTCAATAAATCGACAATACTTTCTCCGAATGCGTCCCAAAGTTTGTCAAGAAGTTTCTGCTTTCGATGCAGTCTTTTAAAGAGATAAGAATGTGGCATATCATCAAGTGCCCAGGAATCCAGTTTTTTGAAACTTTCAGCATCTTCAAAAAAGTGGTTGGAAATTTGAAAGCGGAAATAATAATCGTCTTTATAATCATATAAAGTACGTTTTGCGTCTTGAAACAGCATTTTATTGAACAAGAGTTCATTAAAATAATTGATTGGATTCTTCTCGTACAACCTTCCCTGGCGAATAAACTGATCCTCAAGGGCGACTCTGTCCTCAGGTCCGGTTTTTTCATCAAATGTTCTTTTCTTAAGGTCAAACAGAACGGTCTTTGCCTTTTTAGCTCCTTTTCCGACTGAGTCAGAAGAATAAGCCCCAAGGGTTAGTATTATACCAAAAATGGTTACGATCGATCTCAGCATTTTGCTAATTTAACCTAGCTTTTCGAAAATTTGTCTTTTAATCTCTTATATGAAGTCTTGAAGAAATCCCCTTTTTCAAATAAAAGAGTCAGTAAATAAGTGGCTAAGGTTAAGAAAAAGAGCGCTGATATGAGGGTTAAATATCTTTTAATCGTCCACTCCAAGGCAACCTTACATCTGTGATAAAATGAAACCGTCGTTATGACAGCGGGCTTACCTTCGGTCAAGGAGAACTTTATGGTGCAAAATTCATTTGATTCATCGTAGTCTCCTAAGTTAACTCCCAATGTCTGAAGCTTTTCTTCTATCTCCAAAATTCGATTTTCCAGGTTGATGAACTCCTGTATCTGTCCACTTTTTTCTTTAAACTCGATTAAAGATGCCAAGGTTTTCTCTAGAGAAATTTTCTTCGCCTTGAGTTCTCGATAATCATTTGTCTTGTCATTTTTGATGATTTCTTTCGAATGGATAATTCCAATTTTAATCAGTTGAGTGTACAAAGGGTCAAAATTATTCGGTGGAACGCCGACTTGAAATTGGACCCTCCTATGACCCTTGTTCCCACTCTTTTTCTCAAATTGAATAATTCCTTCGCTTGCTTTAATTCTCTTTCTTACAAGCTTTTCATCCTTTCGAAATGAATGTGTCTCAGAAGTTACTTCGGCAATTTTTTCATACTTCTGATCATAAGTAATTGTTTTTTTGTTATACGCTCCCTTACCTGATATGATTTCATTCTTCTGCGAAGCATAATTAAACTTTGTGTCGTAGAATCCATCGAAATAGACACTCTCTTTTTCTTCTGTGTCGACATCCAAGGTGTAGCCGTAGCCAAGACGAAATAGAAATAATAAAACAAATAGCCCGATTAGGATCAGAAAGATA
This sequence comes from uncultured Flavobacteriales bacterium, assembly GCA_964496525.1. Lineage (GTDB taxonomy): Bacteria > Bacteroidota > Bacteroidia > Flavobacteriales_D > Crocinitomicaceae > JAKSBJ01. The sequence goes on from CAZCAD010000003.1 coordinate 5,965, forward strand.
TTTCTGAACCGCTTAGTAGTCATTCTGCTCATAGGTTAGGTTTAGATTTAAAACTTTCTTAAGTAATGACAAAAAAACAGATTCGTCACAATTAATTAAGAAGCTTTAACAAATCAAAAAAAAAGTGTCATGAAGGAACGCAAATCTCGATCTATTGTTGTGAGGCGGCTGACAGCCGGAGCAATTTAGTGCTCAAAATTTCTTCGGTATAATGGGAGATCTCTAAGTCACGCTAGCGATGCGGTTCCTGATTATTATTAATCCATTGAAAACGAGCTGCTAAGAATTCCCGAATTCTAAAAATACTTTCTACATTTGCGCCCGTACTTAAGCATAATTGGTACGTAGCGTAAGAGATAATTTAAACAATAAAAGAATACAGATTATGAAACAACTAGCACCGGTGTTTGCAATTGGATTGTTAGCACTTAATACATCAGCGTTCGCACAAGAATGCTGTTTCGACAACAGACCTTATATTGAAATTGTTGGTGAATCTGAACAATGGTTTACCCCTGATGAGATCTACATTAACGTTGTTATCACCGAAAAGAAGGTTGACAAGGTTGTTGTAACGGTGCAAACTCAAGAGGAGGAATTTAAGACAAATATGAGAGGAATTGGGATTGATATATCCGGCCTGATCGTTGAACCGGCCAAAGAGAATCATATCAGAGCGAATTGGCATAACGGTGATGGAATCACTCGAAAAGATTACCTTTTGAAAGTTGCGGATTCTGCTTCGGTTCACACCATATTCGAGAAACTAGAGGTCTTAGGGCACAAGAAATCGTACATCAAGGAGGTTTCTCATTCGAATATGGATAGCTTAAATCAAATTGTTGAAGTTGCGGCAATCCAACAGGCAAAGAGAAAAGCGGATTACTTGCTCGAAGGGATTGGTGAGACAGAGGAAATGGCAATTATCGTCCGGGAATCGGCTCCTGCCCCTGCAGCAGCTGATGGAGGAGGTGGAATCGGTGGCGACAAAGCTAAAAAAGGCAAAGCTATAGGAGGCTTGCTTAAGAACACAGCGAGAAATAGCCAGATTCAGTACAAGCGAATTAAGGTTAAGAAATACGTTTACGTGAGGTTCTTGATCAAAGCCAAATAGGTTTTTCAGAACTCGACAGAGATTAAGAAGCTGATCCCGATGTATCGGGCTTGGCTTTTTTTATCAAACTTTATCCATAAGGGCGTTAGTATCCAGATCAAAGCACTGATAATATAGTGGTAAGCTGAACTTCATCCTCAAGTTTTCCATATACCTCTTAGTTTGAGCGTCCGCCTTATGATGAGAGACAATAATCAGCTCATGCGCATTGTCCTCTGTAGGCCAGTATGAATACTCCAATAATTGACCTGTTGCCTCCCTGATACACATCCTTAGATTGTTATACGTCTTAATCTCATAAAAGATTATCTTCTTGCCTTTCTTCAAGACCATGTCAATGTGCGTTCCCTTACCCGTGTAATGTTCTGGAACAACGTTCTTAACCTGAGAGGTTTTTGTCAAGTACTTCTCCAATTCGACACTTATGTTCTTGTGTGTACTCTTTAATTCTATTCTCTTTGGTTCGCGATAATACACCCGCTTTCCCAACTTCCCTCTCTTTCCTTTTTTACCTGGAGTAAACTTAAATGGCTTTTCTCTGAACCCTTCTTGACGTTTAGTTTTGCGTATATCATTAAGGAATTTATACCGAAAGCTTTTAATAACAAAGTCTGTATCTTCTAGGTCAATGTAATCGATATAAATGTGTGCATCCGTTGGCTTAAACCTTACATTTAGAATATCAATACCAGCATATTCGGAAAAACCTGTCTCCTCATGAACAACATTATTGATCTGCTCTTCCATTTCGCCCAACCATCCATTCTTAACGTATATTTCTCTAACCTTTTCACTGGCCTCAGTAGTTAGCACTTCTAAGTTATTTATGCCTCCTATGACGCATTTCTGTTTACTCTCACCATCTATGGAATATAATATTACGTTGTAGACAGAATGTTGGTGCTTAGACTGACTCTTTCTTATAGGTTCCAAAAAGCCGTAGTGATAACCGTCTATTATCTTATCAAGATCAAAGAGCCATTCTTCATGACCATAGCCATATTCACCCTCATGGGTTTTCTGATCTCTACTTTTCCCCGCCTTTCCAGATGGTCTCACCCATCCATTTGTGTTCCAACAAACTCTTGAGATCCGGCTTTCTATGGTTTTCTCTGACCACAATTCTTTTACGGCAGAGTCATATAAGCCTTCATATTTGGTGATGTACTTGCGAGTATCGGAAATGAGTTTCTTCCAGTCATACTTAGTTAGATCCTTTAATGAAATATTCACCCATTTGGAGCCAAACTTGGATTCTAACACTCTAAATTGAGATACTTGCTTAGATGATAATTTCTCACCGCCAGAATGTTGACAGTCAATTTTGTAGATGAGAGATAGGGTATTACTGTCCACACCGACAGTAAAAAACACCCTCTTGTCTTCGTCTCCCTCTTTGTAAATCCTTGCCCAAGTATATTTTTTGTAGTAACCAGATATCTGCCAGTTATTATCCTTTTTCACCTCCCAGCCATCAAGGTTAAGTGCTTGCGCCCATGCATTTGTCTTTTTATAAAGGCCTTTTTTAAGCGAATCACCTATCTTCTCATCAACAGATTTCTTCCCTTTTACCTTACTCTTCTTATACTTCTTACCTTGAAGGTTTTTCAGCCTCTTTATCTCCTGCGTTGTAAAAAACTGTAGGGACTGGGGTATTCTATACACAACTTTAAAACCTAAGTTTTTAATGAACCTTCTTGTTGAAGTTGAACTTTGAAATTTATCGGGATCTAGCTCTACATCAGTTGCTATCTTAAATGCCTTCGCTGTTAGATATTTAAACTGATATTCGGTCTTCTCAACGATAACCCAAAACTCGCTTTTTCTCCTCCTAGAAGGAACTCCATTCACATTAATGAATTTAGCAGCTTCCTTGATGTTCTTCTTCTTAATTGGTGTCAACATGGTTCCTATGTTTTGATGCAAATGGCTAATCATGGCACGACAATTTTCAAGCTTTTCATCTCGCTCGTGAAGATGTAAACTCCCGGTGTCGTATCAATTTTAAAAGAAGTCGTAGTGATTTCCTCTCCCATAATTAATCTCCCGGTATAATCGTAAAGATTGAAACTTGTTCCTATGAGCTCTTGAGGTACTCTCATCAATCTCGTTTCCGTGTCAAATGAAAAGATGACGAATTGATCAAATTCATCAGTGCTGGCCGTATAATCCATTACCACATCCAAAATGACAGGCAAATGATCCGACATCCAATACAAAGCATTGGCCACGGAATCCGGAAGAATCGTATTCGTCGGTGAATTGACCGATTGATTATAACGCAAACCGTCTTGCCCCAATGCTTGATAACTGTTGGGTATATAACTGACTCCATTGGAATTATCAAGCACATCATTTGAAACAAATATCAAATCGAAGCGATCATCCATGCCACCGCCTGAACCGCCTCCAAAACTTGAAGTTCGTGTACTCTGAGTGTGAATATTGGCATACGATGAATTTCCGGACCAATTGCCGATCTGGTCGATGGGATCATTGAGCCATACACTTCCCGATTCACGAAGAATTAAGCAGCCGGATTCATTTCCTGAATAGAAATTAAAATCTCCACCCACAAAGACGTTTTCGATATCAGGACGGGTATTCAAATGAAACTTTAGGATTTGTGCTTCGTCCGCCCGTTGTGCAAATTCCCCGGCGCCTGCCTTTAAATGCGCCGAATAAATGTTGAGATAAACGGTATCGGAAGAAGCTGATAAACCCGGTGATTTGTAGTATAAAATGTACTCGCTGAAATCCCTTAAGGTTGTGTTGACTTGAGTTTGACTGATGAATCCGAGTTTATCCGAATTGTAATACAGCATATTGTCCGTATCATTTCCGTCAATAAATGCCACCCTTTGATAAGATAATACTCCCAGTTGATTCATGCTCTGAGATAAAATAAGATCAGCGCCTGCCTCAGTCTGGAGTTCATTTATAACGAAAATATCCGGCTTTGCATAATGAACAATCTTTCTTAAAGTATCCGCGCGCTCGGGACTTGTATCCGGATAATTCAACAAATTATAATACATAATTCTCAGACTGTCCTGAGCAGGGGAAATCATCGGCAGAAACGACAATATAATGAGTAAGCAGCGCATAATTCAAGCCATATAAAGATACGATCAAATAATGGAACGATGATTGAGACAATTTAATCAATGAATGATACGTTTAACAAGAATCAACCACTTTATCCACCTCCATTTTATTATTTTAGTTTAGAACTTTAGTAGCTGGACTGAAAAAGCTAGTGCTCATATCGCTTTTGAGTATGGTGTATCCATATTCCTTCGGACAAGAAACTTTTGGCTCGATACATAGTAATTATCAACCTTCAAATTCTGTTTTGATTAATCCATCGTCCATGTTGGATGCAAAGACCTGGATCGACATTGACTTGCTTGGAGTAGGAACCTACCTCAACAATGATTTTATTTATCTCCGAAACTCTAGCGTCACAAGTATTCTCAAGAGTAGAAAGACGAACGGCGGAACTCCGTTGGTTTCTGAAGATGACATTATTTATAACCAAACCAGAAATCGGTATCATGCCTACAGTCGTACATTCGCAAATGCTTTAATTGGAGTATGGAGTCAGGGAGATCATGCTATTGGAATTCACTTTGGGGGTAGAGCTTACGTAGACGCACGAAGACTGGACGGTACATTCGCCCAGTTCATTGAAAATGGTGTAACCCTTTACACACCCCAACATTTAACGGATTATGCTTCCAAAAAGCTCAGAGTAAATGTACTCACTTACGGTCAGGCGCAAATAAGTTATGCTTATACATTCTCTAAAAAGCAGCGCGTAATGATGATGGGCGGAATTTCACTCAAGAAAATCTTTCCGATTGTTGGGGCGGCGGTTGCCATAAATGAGTTTACCTACAACGTTCGAGACGCGGTTCAATGGAGCATTTTTAGCCTGAAAGCAGATATGATGGGAGCTTTGCAGCCCTCCTTTTCAATGCGAGGAGGTTGGGGAATAGACCTTGGATTTACCTATCAGAAAATGTACAAGGACTGTAGCAACTATTATCCGAATTCTAAAAAAGGAGGCTGCGGAAGGGTGCCATACAAGTGGAAATTAGGCTTATCAATTATTGATATAGGATACGCCAAATTTGATCCGGATAATGTGAATTACGTTGGCTATGATTTTAGCAGTTATGAGTTTTTTAATTATGCTAATGTCAGTATCGATCAAAATACTTTTCAAAATATATTGATCGACGCAGAACCTGATCCTGCAAATGGCTTGATTCGCAAACCATTCAAAATGAGTCTTCCATGCGCCTTTTCGCTTCAATACGATTACAATGTGAAAAAGAACTTTTTCTATTTGAATTTAAGTTGGATGCACGGCATTCCGAGAAGCAGAGGTGCATTTGGACCAAGACGTGCCCATTGGATTTGCTTTACGCCCAGAATTGAAACCAAGTTTTTTGACATCGCTTTACCAATATCTTTATACGAATACCGATACCCGCAAATTGGCTTGAGCGCGCGTCTTTATTTTCTGACAATCGGGACGGATAAGCTGGGAAGCTGGATTTTTAAAGGTGATTTATATGGCACAGACATTTATGCACAGATTAAGCTGCCACTCTTTCGAAATCCAAAATGTAAAAGAAGGGGAAAGGGAAAAAAAGGGCGTAGCTACCGCGGATCAAAAGAATGGCCTCATTGTGATGCTTATAATTAACTGGCCGTAACTTGAATTTCTTGAATTTTAGTAATTTATTGCGTATCGCGATATGCGATAAAGTGAAACCAGGTTTCGAAAAGGCCTATCCCATTACGATAGGCAAAGAAGAGATTATTAGTTGTCATATTTTTCATTATTTTCAGGACGAACGAATTCCATTGATTATCGAAAAATTAGAACATATTCAAAAGATGTAGCTTCCGAGGATCCAAATAATGGCCACATTGTGATGCTTACAATCAAGATTTTAACATTCGCCATGGAATGACAATTCCGATAACGATGGCAACAAGGTCGACAATCATAAACCAAAATGGATGCGTAATCATGACCAGCATTATTATTGCCAAAAAGAGATAAATCGCTCCAACAATTATACCCGCCATTTTGAAGTCCCTTTGAATCTTGAAGGCGAATCCCACTCCGGCCATGATACCCACAAAATGAGCGATAGCAACCATAAGTATTGCACCGAGAGGTGCGATCTTAAGGTATGAGACATAAGCTGCACTAACAGCCTCCGGTGAGGAATTTGGATCAACAACCGGTGGTGCCCAAATGGAATGTCCTAATTTTTCGACCAAAGCCGCAATGATAGTTGCTATGAGAAGGCCGCCAACTACCGCCACAATATTTCTGATTACTTTCTTTTTATCTAATTCTGACATAATTATGGTTTAACCCGATGATGAATAAAGTTGAATACAGGAGGTATTTTAGATTTTTTTGAAGAACGAGGCATTTTTATTTTGCATAGCCTAAGCTACGGAAAATAAAAAAAACGATGAGCTTCGGAAAAAGATAAACAGCACCATTCGAGTTTATTCGTCATCAGCCCACTATTTATAGGGTTCTCCTACCCCACTTTCACAAAGTGATTTTAAACTTATAAAATATTTTGCCCAGCTAAACGAACAGATGCCCATAAATTCAGTTGCTTCTGCCCAGCCGTCATGAATGAAATTAACTCGACAAAGCTTTTCCTCTTCGTTTTTCGTCAAATAAAACTCCATGGTTGTGCCATGCCATTGAGGGTCCCCGTCTGTGCATGTCCAAAGAATTTTTTCTCCTTCCACCAATTCATCAACACAAACTTGAATGAATCCTCTGTCTTCAAATTTAAAGTCAATTGTTCTTCCTACTTCATCCGATCCCGACGTTTCAGCCGTCCACCATTTTTTGATATGATCGATTTTTGAAATGTGTTCAAAGACCTTTTCCAATGAACTGTCGATGTGGAATATGTGTCGGATTTTGGGCATTGAGATGCTAAGGGATTGCGTCAAAATAAGTTTAACATTTTAACTTGTTCTTTTGAGTTTATACTTCGTTGTTTTCTCGTTAAATATCTACGGCTATTCGCCTCAAAACCGCCTTGTCTAAACTCAAAATAACTGCGCTAGTTCTGAAAACTTATTTTGACGCAATCCCTAATGGATTTTTTCTAAATTTAGGGAAATATTAATACAGAATTCATGAAAAAAGTAACAGGAATCGGCGGAATCTTCTTTAAGTGCGATGATCCGGCCAAAATGCGTGATTGGTATTCGAAAAATTTGGGACTTAACACCAATGAATACGGTTCGATGTTCGAATTCAGAAATAAGCACAATCCGGATGAGATAAATACACTGCAATGGAGCACTTTTTCATCGGATTCAACCTATATGGAGCCGGGGACCAAGGATTATATGATCAATTATCGCGTAGCCGATTTAGTCGCTTTACTTGAGGAATTGAAGAAGGACGGTGTTACAATTTGCGATGAGATAGAGGAATTTGAATACGGGAAGTTCGTTCATATTATTGACCCTGAAGAGAATAAAATTGAGTTGTGGGAGCCCATTGACCAGCCTTTGATTGACTTTGCGAAGGGAGAGACTACCAGTTGAAATTTCACCTGGAGACGAAGAGTAGCAAGGACGAAAAAAAAAATTCCCCCCTGAGATTTGTAATTTGTGCTTTGTTTATTTCACGCAAACCTGCCTGACCGGTAGGCAGGGACGCAAAGCCTGGAAGGCGCAAAGAAAAATTGATTTGGAATTTGGAATCTGCCTGCCGGTTTACCTGCCGAAGGCACGGTAGGCAAGATTTGGAACTTGGAACTTGGAACTTGGAATTTGGAATTTGGAATTTGGAATTTGGAACTTGGAATTTGGAACTTGGAACTTGGAACTTGGAACTTAGCTTATATTAATCAATCGTAATATTGCGATTAAATGAGTACATTTGACTTAGAAACACATTTGATATGTCTACAGGAGAGAAATTGAAGGAAATGGTTCGTGAGAAATACACGGCAATTGCCGAACAGTCAAAGGAACAAAATGAGGGTTCATGTTGCGGGGCCGGGGATTGCGTTACTGTTGACTATGCCGTTTTTGCCGAGGACTACTCAAAACTTAAAGGGTATAACGAAGATGCTGATCTGGGTTTGGGTTGCGGCGTTCCAACTGAATTTGCACAAATAAAAGAGGGTGATACCGTTCTGGACTTAGGTTCAGGTGCCGGCAATGATTGTTTTGTTGCCAGAGAACTTTGCGGTCCCGATGGAAAGGTTATCGGTTTGGACATGACGGAAATCATGATAACCAAGGCTCGAGAAAATGCTGAAAAGCTGGGTTTCAATAATGTTGAATTCCGCTTGGGCGATATTGAAAAAATGCCTATTGGTGGAAACAGTATAGACACAGTTATAAGCAATTGTGTTTTGAATTTGGTGCCGGATAAGAAAAAGGCGTTTTGCGAAACCTTCAGAGTCCTAAAGAGCGGCGGTCATTTTTCTGTTTCGGATATTGTCTTAAAAGGAGAATTACCCGATACTTTAAAAAATGATGCTGAGATGTATGCCGGTTGTGTTTCAGGCGCAATTCAAGGGCACGAATACCTGGAGATTATCAAGTCGACCGGATTTACGGACATCGTTGTGCAGAAACAACGAGCCATTCAATTACCTGATGAAATTCTTGATCGTTACTTGACGAATGCCGAAAAAATGAAATTCCGATCAGGTGAAACCGGAATATTCAGCCTAACAGTCTTTGCCAAAAAGTCTCTCACAGACAATGACTGTTGTGAGCCTGAGAGCGGTTGTTGTTAAATCTTCTTGTAAAGTTTACTTTAAGAAATAATAAATCTTTGTCAGTACATCCTCCGGCCCTTCAACAGTTGTCGGATCGGTCATAAATTCTTCCATCACTACGCTATATGAATAGCCTTTGGCAGCTATGTAGGATTCCATTTGCTCATGAGCAGGACCCATTTCGTCGTACTCTCCATAATATTCAATAAGCAATGCCTTACAAGCTTCGATTGTATAGGATTCAACCGGCATTTCAACATCTTCCGATTTCTCTATAGGAAAAGCCGGCATGAGCACGCAAACGCCCTTTTCATCGTCCCAGCTAAAGCCGAAACTGACCGGCATACCAATTGCCCGAATTCCTGATTCAGCACAATATTCTGCCAATTGTGCATACGTCGCTCCGTACAAGGTTGAGTCGATATCACTAATATTCATTTCATCGGTTCGAATTCCGAGATAATAACTGCTTGGAAAAGAAATTGTTTGGATTTCATAGGTGATAGCATTTAACTCCGTTTGAGCTATCAATGCCACAGAATCAATTCGTTCCAATCCCCGCTCAAACATCGCACCCAACATAGCATCCATATCCATAAACAGCATGATCGGTCGCATCATATAGGAAATTTCTCCTTCGTCTGACCAACTGATTTTCGTACCGGTTTCAGTGGCTTCTAAGCTGATTTTTCCCTTGGATGTCATATCCCAACCTACAAAACTCAGATCATAGGCAAAACTCTCATTTTCCACAAGTTCCGTTATCTCGAGTTGCCCTTCTCCGCTTATATCCGGGTCTCCTTTCCATTTTTGAATACAACCCACAGTTCCGTCCTCACCTTCAATCGAATAGACCGCTGAAGGATCTTTCTCCTTCCATGGCGACCATTTGTCCCAATTCTCAAACTTTGTAATTTGACCATAAACAGCCTCTGGTGAAGCAGCAATCTCCCTGCTCCTCTCAATCTTATAATCGGAAGGTAAAAACAGTGCGATAATAAAATACAGTGCCGCCAAGACGCCAAGTACAATAAGCAATCTTTTCAAAAACTTTTTCATCTGTTGATCTTTTTTTTTAGAACGATAAAAATCTGATTAAAAGATTTCTTACTCGTTTGATCTTTTTTTACTCTTTATGCTTCAGTGGTCGGACCACCAAAATTTAGCGGAATTCCTTTTCCCGTTGGCCCGACATCCTTAATCGTTCCGTGAGTTGATTCGTACTTGGATACGTTCTCGGACATTGCCTGCATTAGTTTCTTCGCATTATCAGGTGTTAATATTATTCGGGCCTTCACTTTTCCTTTCGGAACACCCGGCATTAACTGAATAAAGTCAACGATAAACTCACTGGGTGAATGAGTAATGATCGACAGATTCGAATAAATTCCCTCCGCCATATCTTCGGGAAGCTCGATGTTAATCTGATTTTGATTTTCTTTTTTCTCACTCATAGGCTCAAATTTTCAAAAAACACCCACTCGCAGCTGCGAGTGATTAATGGTAAATTATTTACTGTGTCAATTCATCGTACTCCATCTGGTTACCTACAACCAGTTTCTGGAATTCTCTGAACCCTGTACCGGCAGGAATTTTGTGACCCACAATCACATTTTCTTTCAGTCCAAGTAAGAAATCTTCCTTACCATTTATGGCAGCCTCGTTCAACACTTTAGTTGTTTCCTGAAAGGAAGCCGCTGAAATAAAGCTTCGTGTTTGGAGCGATGCCTTGGTAATCCCTTGCAGCATCGGTTCAGATGTCGCGGGAACTGCATCTCTGGCCTCAATTAAGGTTTTATCTTTTCGTTTCAGCGTCGAATTCTCATCACGCAGTTTTCTTGCGGAGATAATTTGACCTGCTTTAATAATTTCAGATTCTCCAGCGCCTTCAACAACTTTTTTACCGTACAATGAATCATTTTCTTCGAAGAAATCTGCTCTGTGAACGGATTGTCCTTCAAGGAATTTTGTATCACCGGGCTCTTTGATCTCCACCTTCAGCATCATTTGTCGAACGATTACTTCAAAATGTTTGTCGTTGATTTTCACACCTTGAAGTCGGTAAACTTCTTGAACTTCATTGACCAAATATTCCTGAACCGCTGTTGGCCCTTTTATATTTAGAATATCTCTTGGAGTAATCGCACCATCAGATAGCGACTGTCCTGCTTTTACGAAGTCATTTTCCTGGGCAAGTATGTGTTTCGAAAGGGGGACAAGATATTTTCGAACTTGCCCTGTTTTCGACTCAACAATGATCTCACGATTACCACGTTTGATTTTACCGTAAGAAACAATACCATCAATTTCAGCAACAACTGCAGGGTTTGAAGGATTCCTTGCTTCAAACAGCTCGGTAACTCTCGGCAGACCACCTGTAATATCCCCTGACTTACCTGCCACACGCGGAATTTTTACCAGGATCTGACCTGCTTCAATCTTAGATCCGTCATTCACGATAATGTGAGCGTTCACAGGTAAATTGTACGATTTCAACTCTTTATTCTTAGATCCTAAAATCTTAACAGTAGGAATCTTCTTCTTATTTCTATTCTCGGTAATTACTTTCTCGATAAATCCGGTTTGTTCATCGATCTCTTCACGGAATGTCTCTCCCTCAATGATGTTTTCATACTCAATTTTTCCTTTTTCTTCAGAAAGAATTACGGCATTATAGGGGTCCCATTTACAAATCAAATCTCCCTTTTTGACTTTTCCTGAGGATTTAATTATGTGCGATCCGTAAGGGATATTCGCAGTCATTAGATTCACTCCTGTCTCAGAATCAGCAATGCGAAGCTCACCTGATCGTCCGATCACGACTTTTACTTTCTTCCCCTCATCATCAACTGTACCAATGGTTTTTAGCCCTTCAATGATTAGAGTTCCGTCAAACTTTGCCCTGATATCGATTTCGTCTGTAATGTTCGATGCCGTACCACCGACGTGGAATGTTCTCAGTGTCAGTTGTGTCCCAGGCTCACCAATTGACTGAGCAGCAATTACACCTACCGCATCTCCTTTAACAGCCATCTGACTGCTCGATAGGTTTCTGCCATAGCATTTTGCACAAACACCTCGCCTCATTTCACAGGTCAGTACTGAGCGTACTTCAACTGCCTCGATTCCGACTTCTTCAATGGCAACTGCCGCCTCTTCTTTGATCTCGACACCTGGCTCAACCAACTCTTCACCGGTATCAGGATTAATCACACCTTGTACCGTTACGCGACCCAGAATTCTATCATAAAGTGACTCAACGATGTCATCACTTTTCTTCAATGCAGAAACAAAGGTCCCTCTCAAGGTTCCACAATCCTCTCCATTGATCACAACATCCTGAGCAACATCCACTAACCTTCGTGTCAAATAACCGGCATCGGCCGTCTTAAGGGCAGTATCAGCCAGTCCTTTACGTGCACCGTGAGTAGAAATAAAGTACTCCAGTACAGACAAACCTTCTTTAAAGTTGGAAAGAATTGGATTCTCAATAATATCCTGCGACGAAGCACCTGATTTTTGTGGCTTGGCCATCAATCCCCTCATTCCCGAAAGCTGACGAATCTGCTCTTTTGATCCCCTCGCTCCTGAATCCATCATCATATAAATCGAGTTGAATCCTTGCTGATCTTTAGTCAACCTCTCCATCAACTTGGAGGTTAGTCTTGTATTTGTATGTGTCCAGATATCAATGATTTGGTTGTAACGCTCGTTGTTTGTAATAAGACCCATATTATAGTTCGTCATTACTTCATCAACTTCTTTATTCGCGTGCTCGACCATTTCATCTTTTTCCGGCGGAATAATTACGTCATCCAGTACGAATGACAGCCCCCCTTTGAAAGCCATGTAATAGCCCAAATCTTTAATCGCGTCCAAGAACTGTGCTGTTCGAGCTGTTCCGCACTGAGCCAAGACATCCGAGATAATATCCCTTAGTGCTTTCTTGGTCAATATTTCATCAACGTATCCAACTTCTTTCGGCACGAGTTGGTTGAAGATGACACGTCCACAAGTTGTATCGATAATTTCAGAAGCAGGATTACCTTCTTCATCAGTTCCATCAATTCGAAGTTTTATTCCGGCGTGAAGATCTAATACACGTTCATTCTTTGCAATAATTACTTCTTCGGAAGAATAGAAAGTCATTCCCTCACCCTTAACCGGTGATTCCTTGGTTCCTTTTCTATGCTTAGTGGTATAATAAAGGCCGAGTACCATATCCTGAGAAGGAACTGTAATTGGTGCTCCATTTGCCGAGTTTCGAATATTGTGCGAAGAAAGCATCAGGATTTGTGCTTCCAGGACAGCGGCATTACCAAGAGGTAAGTGAACTGCCATTTGATCACCGTCAAAATCGGCATTAAATGCAGTACAAACCAATGGGTGCAGCCGAATCGCTTTTCCTTCAATAAGTTTTGGCTGGAAAGCCTGAATACCTAATCTGTGAAGCGTTGGTGCACGATTGAGAAGAACAGGATGTCCTCTCAACACATTCTCCAAAATATCCCAAACGATTGGTTCTTTTTTATCGACAATTTTCTTAGCTGACTTAACCGTTTTAACGACGCCCCTTTCAATTAGCTTTCTGATAATGAAGGGTTTGAAAAGCTCAGCTGCCATGTCTTTTGGTAATCCACACTCATGCAGTTTCAAGTTTGGACCAACAACAATTACCGAACGAGCCGAGTAGTCAACTCTTTTACCGAGCAGGTTTTGACGGAATCGACCTTGCTTCCCTTTCAATGAATCGGAGAGCGATTTCAAGGGACGATTAGACTCTGTCTTAACGGCTGATGATTTTCTCGAATTATCAAAAAGTGAATCCACAGATTCCTGTAGCATCCTTTTCTCATTTCTTAAGATTACCTCAGGTGCTTTGATCTCCAATAGTCTTTTCAAACGATTGTTTCTGATAATCACTCTTCTATAAAGGTCGTTCAAATCAGAAGTTGCAAATCGACCCCCATCCAATGGAACCAATGGTCTCAGCTCGGGTGGAATTACGGGTACAACTTTGACAATCATCCATTCCGGACGATTGTCAACTCGCGTTTGAGATTCTCTCAGTGCCTCAACAACCTGAAGTCGTTTCAATGCCTCTTTCTTTCTTTGTTGGGACGTCTCAGTATTCGCTTTGTGTCGCAGATCGAATGATAAAGCATCCAAATCCAATCGCTTTAATAAATCGTGCAGTGCTTCTGCACCCATCTTAGCGATGAATTTATTCGGATCCGAATCCTCTAAATATTGATTTTCTTTTGGAAGTGTGTCAAGGATATCGAGATACTCCTCCTCAGCAATAAAATCCAAATATTGCAATGGTTCATCATCAGTCCGTTCTGCAATACCCTTTTGGATTACAACATATCTTTCGTAATAGATAATCTGATCCAACTTTTTCGTCGGTAATCCCAAGAGGTACCCAATTTTGTTTGGCAGCGATCTGAAATACCAGATATGAGCTACCGGAACGACCAGTGAGATATGTCCCATTCTTTCTCTTCTCACTTTTTTTTCTGTCACCTCCACACCACAGCGGTCACAAACGATTCCTTTATATCGGATACGTTTGTATTTACCGCAATGACACTCATAATCCTTAACAGGGCCAAAAATCCGTTCGCAAAATAATCCGTCTCTCTCTGGCTTATAAGTTCTATAATTTATTGTTTCAGGCTTTAATACTTCCCCGTGTGATCGTTCGAGGATTAGCTCGGGCGAAGCCAAACTAATGGTTATCTTTTTGAAAGCACTTCTAGGTTGTGTTTCTTTTCTGTAAGCCATGTTCTTATCTATTTTATATCTTTTTAACTAATCAAGTGAAATATTCAATCCCAGTCCTGCCAACTCATTCAACAATACGTTAAATGATTCCGGAATTCCTGGCTCCGAGAAAGTTTCACCTTTCACGATTGCTTCATAAGCTTTTGCTCTACCGACCACGTCATCCGACTTAATCGTTAGAATCTCTCTTAAGATGTTTGCAGCTCCATACGCCTCGAGTGCCCAAACCTCCATCTCACCAAAACGCTGACCACCAAACTGAGCTTTACCGCCCAGAGGCTGCTGCGTAATAAGCGAGTACGGTCCGATTGACCTGGCGTGCATTTTGTCATCCACCATGTGACCTAACTTAAGCATGTAAATCACACCTACGGTCGCCTGTTGGTCGAATTGCTCTCCGGTACCTCCATCGCATAAGAAGGTTCTTCCGAATCGTGGCACTTTTGCCTCATCCGTGTAAGAATTGATTTCGTCAATTGACGCTCCATCAAAAATCGGCGTGGCGAACTTGACACCCAACTCCTGACCGGCCCATCCAAGCACGGTTTCATAAATCTGACCCAGATTCATTCGAGATGGTACTCCCAATGGGTTCAATACAATGTCCACAGGGGTTCCGTCTTCAAGGAACGGCATATCCTCTTGTCGAACGATGTTCGCGACAATACCCTTATTTCCGTGACGACCTGCCATTTTATCTCCAACTTTCAGTTTTCGTTTTTTCGCAACGTACACTTTCGCCATCTTCACAATTCCGGTTGGAAGCTCATCTCCCACTGAAATTTGAAATTTCCTTCTTTTGAAGATTCCCAACAAATCATTTGCTTTGATGGAATGATTATGAAGTACTCTTTGAATTAACTTATTGGTTGGTTTATCCATTGTCCAGTCGTATGGATTAACAATTAGGTAATCAACCGTCATCAAATTCTTTTGTGAGAACTTGATTCCTTTTTTCAGGATGTCCTCTTTATAGTTATTAAAAACACCCGCTGACTTTTTCGCGCCAACTATTTCAAGAAGTTTTCCGATTAAAACGACTTTTAATTCGGCTGCTTCCTTTTCGTAATCAGCATCCAACTGAGCGAGAATCGGTTTATCCTTCGCTTTTGTTTTTCGATCCTTAATTGCTCGTGAGAACAATTTTTTATCAATCACAACTCCCCTTAATGATGGCGAAGCCTTAAGCGATGCATCTTTCACATCGCCGGCTTTATCACCGAAGATCGCTCTTAAGAGCTTTTCTTCGGGAGAAGGGTCGGTTTCACCTTTTGGAGTAATCTTACCAATCAGAATATCTCCCTCTTTAATGTCCGCACCTACTCGAATGATTCCATTTTCATCAAGGTCTTTTGTTGCCTCTTCAGAAACATTGGGAATATCCGCAGTTAATTCTTCCAATCCACGTTTTGTATCTCGAACCTCCAGTGAGTACTCATCGATATGAACTGATGTAAAGATGTCGTCTCTAACAATCTTCTCTGATATCACGATTGCATCCTCAAAATTATACCCTTGCCAAGGCATGAATGCCACCTTCAGGTTTTGACCCAGAGCCAGTTCACCTTCTTGCGTAGCGTATCCTTCACAAAGAACTTGTCCCAATGAAACTTTAGTTCCTTTAGAAACAATCGGCCGTAAGTTGATTGTTGTACTCTGATTCGTCTTTCTGAATTTTGTTAACTCATAAACCCTAACGTCACCTTCAAAGCTTACCAATTGATCTTCATTTGATAGGTTATATCGAATCTTGATTTCGTTCGCATCAACATATTCTACTACTCCGTCTCCCTCAGCATTAATCAATACACGGGAGTCTTTTGCAACCAGCTCTTCTATTCCGGTACCGACGATCGGCGAGTTTGGTTTAAGAAGCGGAACTGCCTGCCGCTGCATATTCGATCCCATTAAGGCCCGGTTGGCATCATCATGCTCAAGGAATGGAATTGAAGAGGCCGCGATTGAAGCAATTTGATTTGTTCCAACATCCATTAGGCTAATCTCTTTCGGTGTAACGACGGGGAAGTCACCTTCCAGTCTGGCTTTTACTTTCTTGTTTTTAAACTTTCCGGCATCATTCAGCTCTGCAGAAGCCTGGGCAATAATTTTACTCTCCTCTTCCTCAGCGCTCAAGTATGTCGGTTTTCCTTTGATGTTTACGATCCCTTTGTCAACACTCCAATAAGGAGTTTCGATAAATCCAAGCTTATTTACTTTTGCGTAAACACAAAGTGAAGAAATTAGTCCAATGTTTGGTCCTTCAGGTGTTTCTATTGTACATAGCCTGCCGTAGTGGGTATAATGAACATCACGCACCTCAAACCCGGCTCTTTCTCTCGATAGTCCTCCGGGTCCCAGAGCGGACAGTCTACGTTTGTGTGTTACCTCAGAAAGTGGATTCGTTTGATCCATAAACTGAGAGAGCTGATTTGTACCAAAAAATGAATTAATAACGGATGATAAGGTCTTCGCATTGATCAAATCAATTGGGGTAAAGACTTCATTATCTCGCACGTTCATTCTTTCACGAATGGTTCTTGCCATTCTGGCTAAACCAACACCGAACTGATTGTGCAATTGCTCGCCAACCGTTCTTACACGCCGGTTAGACAGGTGATCGATGTCATCGATCTCTGCCTTGGCATTGATCAACTCGATCAAATATTTCACGATTAGAATGATATCTTCTTTGGTCAAAACCTTCTGTTCAATAGAAGTATCTAATCCTAACTTTTTGTTGATTCTGTATCGTCCGACTTCTCCGAGATCATATCGTGTATCTGAGAAGAATAATTTTTCGAATACATTTCGCGCCGTATCAAAATCGGGCGGTTCAGCATTTCTCAGTTGACGATAGATGTGCTCCACGGCTTCTTTCTCAGAGTTTGAAGTATCTTTCTGAAGTGTATTATAGATAATTGCAAAGTCAGCAGAGTTTACATTTTCCTTATGTAGGATGATGGTCTTCACTCCTGAATCAGCAATTTGTTCGATGTGTTCTTTCTCAAGAAGTGTTTCACGTTCCAACAACACCTCATTTCGCTCTATCGATACTACCTCGCCTGTATCCTCGTCAACAAAATCTTCGACCCATGTTTTCAGTACCCTTGCTGCCAACTTACGACCCAATGCCTTTTTCAAATTGACTTTGGTTGCTTTAATTTCATCCGCCAGATCAAAAATCTCCAGTATATCCTTGTCAGTTTCGTACCCAATTGCACGGAAAAGTGTTGTTACGGGTAATTTTTTCTTTCGATCGATGTAGGCATACATCACTGAATTGATATCAGTCGCGAACTCGATCCATGATCCTTTAAAAGGGATAATTCTTGCAGAGTAAAGTTTTGTTCCATTTGCATGATGACTTTGTCCGAAGAATACTCCCGGTGATCTGTGTAGCTGAGAAACGATGACTCTTTCAGCTCCGTTAATCACAAATGATCCCTTAGGCGTCATGTATGGAATTGTTCCTAAATACACGTCCTGCACAATTGTTTCAAAATCCTCATGTTCAGGATCCGTACAGTACAACTTAAGCTTTGCTTTTAGAGGCACGCTATAAGTAAGACCTCTATCAATACACTCATTGATGGTATATCGAGGTGGATCGATAAAGTAATCCAGGAATTCCAGTACAAATTGATTCCGTGTATCAGTAATCGGGAAATTCTCACTAAACACTTTAAACAGACCTTCTTCGTTTCTGTTTTCCGGTGTAGTTTCCAGTTGAAAGAATTGACTAAAGGATTTTAACTGAATATCGAGAAAATCCGGATAACCAAAAAGTTTAGACTGATTACTAAAATTGATTCTTTCTGCGTTTTTAATTTTTGTCCCCAAGATGAAAAGTTTTAATTATAAATTATGCAACTTTATTAAACAGGAGTAGGCACGTGTTCAAAAAGCAGTGCCTATCCCGGTGATTGTAAGTATGCCTTACTTGATCTCAACTTCAGCTCCTGCCTCTTCCAAAGAAGATTTAAGACCTTCAGCCTCATCTTTAGCAACACCTTCTTTTAATGTAGCAGGTGCACTATCGACTAATTCCTTCGCTTCTTTAAGTCCCTTACCTGTAAGTTCTTTAACCAATTTAACCACTGCAAGTTTAGCACCACCGGCAGCCATTAGAACTACATCGAACTCAGTTTTTTCTCCATCTCCACCGCTGTCTCCGCCGCTTGTAGGTCCGGCTACTGCCACTGCTGCAGCTGCAGCCGGTTCGATCCCGTACTCCTCTTTCAAAATCTCCGCTAGTTCATTTACTTCCTTAACCGTCAGGTTTACCAGTTGTTCAGCGAACTTTTTTAATTCAGCCATTTTATTTGTGTTTTAATTTAAGTTTATACTAAGCTTCCTCTCTTTCAGAAAGCGTTTTAATAATACCGGTCAATACGTCACTGCCGGACTTAAGTCCGGAGATAACATTTTTGGCAGGCGATTGAAGAA
>CAZCAD010000004.1:0-21725 GCA_964496525.1 uncultured Flavobacteriales bacterium
AAGCAAACAAGATATATGAGTTTATCCGTGACATATTTCGGGATGACGGCTGACACAACGAAAAAGTCATCGGAACGATTTGAGTTTGAAGGAAACGAAACTGTAGCCGATTTAAGAAAAAGACTGATTGATCAATATCCCGGATTGGATAAATACGAATTCAAAATCGCCGTGGATACCCATATCGTTGAAGATGACAGTCAGTTGGAAGATGGCGCATTAATCGCTCTGTTACCACCCTTCGCTGGAGGATAGTATGCTGGATGAAGAAGAAAAATATCGATATAATCGTCATTTGATTTTGGACAAAGTCGGTGAAGAAGGGCAGGAAAAACTCGATAATGCGCGAGTTCTTGTCATCGGTGCCGGAGGATTGGGATGCCCGGCACTATTGTATTTGACAGCCGCTGGAGTCGGAACAATTGGAATCATCGACTTTGATACAGTCGATATTTCTAATTTACAAAGACAAATCCTGTTTAAATCTGAGGACGTAGGTAAAAATAAAGCATCGACTGCGGCAAAACGATTGGGCGAACTAAATCCGCTGGTGAAATTTGATGTTTACGAAGAAGCGCTCACCACTAAAAATGCCTTGGGCCTTTTTGAAAACTATGACTTAATCATTGACGGCAGTGACAATTTTTCGACTCGTTATTTGGTCAATGATGCTTCCGTGATTACAGACACGCCTTTAATCTATGGATCTATTTTCAAATTTGAAGGTCAACTATCCGTCTTTAATTATCAGGACGGACCCACCTATCGATGTCTCTTTCCAAATCCACCAAAAGAAAATTCAATTCCGAATTGTTCAGAGGTTGGAGTGATTGGAGTACTGCCCGGAATTATTGGATGTCAACAAGCGAACGAAGCCATTAAGATCATTTTAAACATTGGCGAATCTCTTTCAGGCAAGTTAATGATGTACGATTCCCTGGGAACAAATTATTCAAAAATCAATATCAGCCGTAATGAAGCGGAAATTGAAAAGACAAAAGCCTTAGCCGATGGTTTTGTGGATTTTGATTACGAAATTTTCTGCGGAGAACGATCAGCCGCTGAAATTAAAGAAATCGATTTGAATGATTTTATGCTTATGCTTCAAAGCGATATTCAAGTTTTGGACGTCCGCGAAGAATGGGAGCTTCCAAGAATTGAATTTATGAATGTTCTTGTCGCGCCTTTACCGGAATTAGACGGCTTTGTTGACCAGGTTGCAAAGGACAAAGAAGTCGTTGTTGTCTGTCAACACGGTATTCGTTCGCTCAGAGCAATAGATAAATTACAAGCCGAATACAAATTTGAAAATCTTATTAATCTCAAAGGAGGAGTAAATAATTATGGAAAAGAAAAAGCCTAAGCAAGTCTTCGTGGAGGGAGCAATATCGCCAGAAAAAATCGCAACATCCATCGCGCACCATCAAGTGAAAACCAATATTGGTGCTCACGATATATTTCTTGGACAAGTTCGCGCTGATGAAATTGACGGTAGGATTGTTCAAGCAATCGACTATTCAGCTCACGAAGAAATGGCCACACAAAAATTTCATGAAATTCGTGAAGCCGCCTTTGAGAAATTCGATTTGAGCTGTATGCACATCTACCATAGTTTAGGTCCGGTTAAAACAGGTGAGATTTGCTTATTCGTTTTTACCTCTTCTAAACATCGTCAAATGGCAATGGACGCTTGCCGTTACCTGGTTGAAGAGATTAAATCCGAGGTGCCGATTTTTGGAAAAGAAATTTTCGAGGACGAAACTTATAAGTGGAAAGTCAATGACACTTGATGAGAATAATCCGCCTCCATCGACCGCCAAAGGCTTGCCGACGGCGCGGCAGGCAGAGAGATTCGGAATCTGAAGGATAAATCCAAGACATCTGAGAATGAAAATTGGAAAAATTTAAAAGTAAGTCATGCTTAATATTACAGAGAAATCAACGACACTTAGAACCGCCATTGCTCAAGCTACGGTCAAAGTCAGCAAGCAAGAAACAATAGAGGCGATTCAGAATCGAACTGTTCCCAAGGGAGATGTGTTTGAAATGGCGAAGGCAGCAGGATTATTAGGAGTCAAAAAAACACCTGATCTCCTACCCGACTGCCATCCGCTTCCAATCGAGTACGCCGCAATTAATTATGAGATTCAGGGATTAGAGATCAGTATCCAAATGGAAGTACGCACGATTTACAAAACCGGGGTTGAAGTTGAGGCCATGCACGGCGCCTCCGTTGTAGCGTTGACCATGTACGATATGCTTAAGCCAATTGACAAAGGAATTGAAATCTCAACGATAAAACTGCTTAAGAAAAAAGGAGGCAAATCCGATTTCAAGGATAAGTTCTTGGATAGAAAGGATTTGAAAGCCGCCGTGATTGTTTGTTCTGATACCATCGCCGTGGGTAAAAAAGAGGATCAGGCCGGAAAGGCCATTATTGCAAAACTCGAAGAAAGCGGCGTTCAAATTGGTAGCTATGATATTATTCCCGACGAGGCTTCGGAAATTGAGAGTTCGCTGATGAAGTATTCATCTGAAGGATATAATCTGATTATATACACCGGCGGAACGGGATTGTCATCACGGGATGTAACACCGGAAACGATTATACCGTTATTGGATCGTCGAATTCCCGGAATGGAAGAGGCGATTCGATCGTATGGTCAAGAACGAACGCCGTACTCAATGCTTTCCAGATCAGTTGCCGGTATCAAAGGTTCGTCTTTGGTTCTGGCTTTACCGGGCTCAACAAACGGCGCGAAGGAAAGTATGGATGCAATTTTTCCTGCGGCGCTTCACGTTTTTGGGATTATCAAGGGGGCGAAGCATGACTAACGTCATTGCGAGCATCGCGAGGAACGAAGCGTTGTGAAGCAATCCAGAAGAATTAAAGATCATCGTACAAATCCTCCCAATTTGGATTCATTTGTTCGATCAAACGCAATTTTGCCTTACGGTTACCACCTTTAATCCGTTTTTCTTCAGAAATAGCGTCTCGAATATCATGAAATCCTTTAAACCAAACTAGTTTAAAACACCCGTACTTAGACGTAAAACTGCCTGAATACTTTGAGGTTTTGTGATCGTAAACTCTCTTAGGCAAATTTGACGTAACTCCGACGTACAATGTCCCGTTTCGCTTATTGGTCATTATGTACGTTGCTCCTCCTCTAGTCATCTCTACTTTTTTATTAATATTCTTCTGGATTGCTTCGTTTCTCGTACCTCGAAACTCGCAATGACGTTATGACGATATCGCCTTCGCCAACATCTGTTGAAAATGATGGACACCTTTTTCTCTGCTTGGCGAAAAACGACCGGACCTGTAGAAATTAGAAGCTACACCCCTTTGAACACCTTCCACAACAAATTCATCTTCACGTTCAACTTTGTCCAGCAGTGCCCCAGCTCCACTCTCCATTTTCGATGGATCCAGAATGTAGGAAATAAAACTGACCTTCGTTCGGTTGACACTAATCGGTTTAACAATGTTCAACGACAAACCCCAAGGATAAAAATTGAACATCATATTTGGATAAACCCAATAATAGTAAGCGGCGATCTCCTCTCCGAAATCGGGATGTCCTTCAGGTAAATTAAATGATTCCACCCCGCCATCGGCATACCCGATTTGGACAGTCATACCTTCGTATAATTCAGACTTGTACTTTCCATAATCGAGTGCCTCGTTCAATTCCTGATGAACAAACGGAATATGAAATCCCTCCAAATAATTATCGCAGTACAATGCCCAGTTAGCCTGAACCAAATATTCGCGCGAAAACGTCGCATCCAATTTAAATTGATCGAACGGAAGAAAACCGACACGTTCTTCCATCTTATCTATCACCTCTTGAAAGTTCTGCTCATTATCAAATCCGGCGAACAGCAAACTCCCCCATTCCACTACAGGAAATTGCTGCAAGCCCTCACATTCCCTCGGAAAATTTTCTGCCTCCCGAAATTCCGGCATTTGTTCAAAAGATCCGTCCATTCCGAATCTTCTGCCATGATAATTACAAATCAAATTTCGCTCTTTACCGGCAGACTGCACCACAATATTTCCTCTATGGGTGCAGACATTTGACAAACATCTGATTTTCTCTTCTTCATCTTTGACAAGTACCAATGGCTCGGTCAAAAATCCATCCAACAGTGTAAAAGGATGTACATGATTCGCAAATGGAATTGAATTGCTGTCACCCACGAACTGCCATGACTTCAGAAAAACCTCCTTCTTCATTTTAGCAAATACCTCATTGCTTCTATAGAAAGAAGGAGGCAATGATTCTGCCTTTCGAATATCCGGGTCTATAACGTACTGTTCCATTTCAGTCAAATGTGAGCGAAATATATTTAAAATATTAGAGATTATAACAACTGGATTTGTATAGAGGCGAAAATCATTATTTTTTTCTTTAGCCAAGGCATTTTTGACCTGCCTGGCCGGCAGGCAGGTAAGCGTAGCCGTAGCTACGATTAGAGAAAATAACGACGGGTAAGGGAAAAAGAATTTTTTCGCCATACGAATTGAGTTGTTATAATCTCTATTTAACATATTTTCCTCTTTGAATCGTCTACACCACATTACTAACTAACTTTAATCGATGGAGAAAAAGAAGGTGTCAATTGGATACGCCATTCGAGAATTTATCTGGCCACGTAAAGGTCTGATTGTATTGGGATTAATCCTAATTGTCATCAGTAGGCTCGCCAGTTTGATTTTACCCTGGAAAATTCAAGAACTAATTGATGACATTATTCCGAACAAGGACTATGATGCTCTGCGGTTTTTATTGATTCTAGTTGGTGCAGCTTTACTTATTCAGGCAGTCACCTCATTTCTACTGACGCTTTTACTTAGTGTCGCGGCTCAACGCCTTATTGCCGATTTGAGAGTTAAGGTCCAGAAAAAAGTGCTGTCCTTACCTATTGGATTCTTTGACAATGAAAAATCCGGAGGTTTAGTTTCTCGTATTATGACAGATGTTGAAGGCGTGAGAAATTTAATTGGGACAGGACTTGTGCAATTGGTGGGAGGAAGTTTGACGGCCATTGTTGCTTTATACTTACTGATCCAACTCAGCCCAATGATGACTTTAATGACCTTAGTTCCTGTATCAGTTTTCGCCGTAGTTGCCCTAAAGGCATTTGGAAAAATACGCCCAATCTTTAGAACACGAGGAAAAATTAATGCTGAAGTTACCGGGCGACTCACGGAAACCCTTAACGGAGTTCGAGTGATAAAAGGATTTAATGCAGAGGAACAAGAAAATAAGATATTCCATAAAGGAGTAGAACGTTTGTTTCAAAACGTGAAGAAGAGTTTATTGGCAACTGCTTTGGTAAGATCCAGTGGCACTTTCCTTCTCGGATTGGCTTCTGTCGGAATTATGGGATTGGGTGGTTATTATATGCTTGAGGGAACTATGCAGACAGGGCAATTTTTTACATTCACAGCTATCCTTGGTTTTATGATTGCACCAATCCTTCAAATGAGCAATATTGGAAGCCAGTTAACTGAAGCTTTTGCAGGATTGGATAGAACGGAAGAACTCATGGCAGTTGATTCAGAAGATGATGACGATCAACGAACGACCATTTTAGAGAATATAGAAGGCAATGTCGCGTTCAAGAATGTCTCTTTTGCTTATCAGGAGGACAAAGAGGTTGTTCATGAAATAACTTTTGATGCCCCAAAAGGATCTGTCACAGCTTTGGTCGGTTCATCCGGATCGGGTAAGTCAACTATTGCCGGCTTAGCAGCCAGTTTCAGAACGCCTGATTCGGGTAAGATATTGGTTGATGGGACCGATTTGGCAAAGGTCAAGCTATCATCTTACCGGCAGAATTTGGGAGTCGTGCTTCAAGATGACTTTTTGTTTGAAGGAACAATTCGTGAAAATATTCTCTTCCCTCGTCCTGATTCAACTGAACAGGAACTGGAAGCTGCTGTTATAGCCGCATATGTTAATGAATTTACCGATCGGTTTGAGGAGGGATTAGATACATTAATTGGAGAGCGAGGGGTGAAACTTTCCGGTGGTCAGCGACAGCGAATTGGGATTGCACGCGCGATATTGGCCAATCCAAAAATTATTATTCTGGATGAGGCAACATCCAATCTCGATACTGAAAGTGAAGCAATGATTCAGGAAAGTTTAGGGGAATTAATGAAGGGGCGAACCACCTTTGTAATCGCCCACAGATTAAGTACCATTCGAAAAGCTGATCAGATTCTTGTTGTTGAAGACGGACGAATTGTTGAGCGTGGAAAACATGACGAACTCATCGATAAAGAAGGACGTTACCACCAGTTATTCACTTATCAAAGTAGAATATAGAGGTCCCTCATTGACATAGAGACTCCTAAAAAATTTCAATTTTTTCTCAATTCCACAAACGTTCATGAAAAAGGCCGCGTTATTGAAGGTGTAAAGACAAACTTATACGACCTATAAGAAATGAAAAAAACAATTTTCCTACTCACGGCTCTTAGTATGATCCAAGTTTCCTGTCGAAAGGATGAAATTAATCCAAATACGAAGCCTGGCTCAAATTGGTTACAGATTGATGTAGTAGACGGCTTGCCTTCAAATATGGTCGCGGACATCTTCATTGATGACAATGATAGAGTCACCGTTGCTTGTCTTCACGAAACTGTAAGCCAGGTCTGGGTGCCAGATGTTCCTCCTTACGGTACAGGCTACTGGTCAGATAAGTATACATATAAAACTTCAGTAGCGGAAGTTTCAGATTTCAGAGTTGAGAATATTCTCTCTCACAGCGGATACTCCGGTCTTAAGGCCAAATCTCAGCAGATATGTCGTGATAAATTGGATAGAATCTACATCGCCATAGATGAACCAAATCGCATTCTTGTATATGAAGCCGACAGTTGGTCGTCAATACAAATTGGAACGTACAATTCTGCAACATTTTCGAACCTTGTTTCTGATGGTGATGGAATTTGGTTCAGCTGTAGTTCTTCGGGTCTAATCCATTTAAATCAAAGTAATGATTTGGATATCATTTTCGAAGACGCAAATCCAATTGGGGACGGAGGGAGCATCTATGATATGGAGATTTCTTCGGCCGGAACGATGTATTACTTTTGTTGGAATTCCTTGAACAAATGTGATGGAAGTACCATTTCCAACATTCAATCTTTCAACACGTCGGGAGGTATACTGTGCCTCGCAGCGGATGGAATTTTATGGACCTTGGCCAATAAAGAAGGTGCCTCCGGTTACGACTTATACTTGTCAAAATATTCAACCTCCGGTAACATTGTAGAGGAAAATATTATTGAAATTGTTTATCCGGCCTATAGAGATTTGGTTGTAGATTCAAAAGGAATATTCTGGATATCGGTGTACGCCGAGTATTACGAACAAGGCAGCAACGGTCTCTATAAATTTGACGGGAATACCTTAACCCACTTTAATACTTCCAATTCAGATATTCCATCTAATAAGTTAACTGATATGGTGGTTGACAGTAAGGATAATTTATGGATTGCGACAGAAGACGCGGGCCTTATCATCTACAAGAACATTTAATCATTATCACTTGCCCTGGGAAGTGTTACTTTAGCCACGTGAAGAAAGCGTATTTCAACTGGAGCACCGGCAAGAACTCAGCGATGGCTTTGAAAAGGCTAATCGAAGATAATATACATTCCGTAGAACACCTGATGATTTCGGTTAACAGTTACCACGACCCAGTTTCAATGCACGAATTAAGAAGATCATTGATGGAGGAACAAGTCGCTGCTTTGGGCATTCCATATACAACTGTCGAATTGTCTGTTGAACCGTCGATACAAGAATATTCCGAAAAAATGCGAGTGGCTTAGGGATTGAGCCGACATCCCACACCGACGGCGTGGATATAGGAGAAAGCCCGACCGCCTCAGGCGGAAAGCCCATAAAAACATGAAGCGTTTTCGCCTTGCTATCACGCGACGGGTTAAAAACCCATCGCTAATATTTTTCTCTTCTCGACACGGAATGAATTCCATGCCTCGCACAAACTTTGTAAAATAAAAAAAGCCCCACCATTTCTGATGAGGCTTTCCCTATTTAAATTCTTATATTCTTACTGAACAACCGCTTTGAATGAAGCGTTTTCGAAGAACTTAACGAATACTCTATCTTCTGCTGCTTTCGCTTTTAAAGAAGGATCTTTAGAGATCGCATTTTTCAAGTTGGAAGTCATCATATCAAGATTGTCTTGTTTCGCTCCGTTGATCGCTTTCAGGTAGTATCCAATTGCAGACTCTTTGTCGTCTGAACCGTCGAGCGTCAATAAAGAAGCCCCGAAATCTTTATTCAAACACTGTGCAAGAGCCTTGTTGAAAGTAGGTGTTCCACCCATGTTTCCAATTGCACTGTCATAACGTCCATCCTGAATATCAATGATACCGATATTGTACTTCACTTCAGAACCTGCTGATAGCGCAGAGTTCAATATCTCACGAGCTTTATCTCTATCACCGTTAATTCGAGTAATGATTCCCATGTTGTTCAAGACAACAGGGTTTTCGTCAAGCGCACTCGCTTTTTCGAAATTGGTTTGAGCATTAGACAAATCGTTTTGCATGTAGTAAACATATCCTACGTTGTTAGGCCCTCTCCAGTCTTGAGGATATTGGGTAACAACAAGATTGTAAACTCTCATTTTTTCAGAAAGGTCATCATAAAGAGCAGCAGTAAACAACAACTCTTCAACCGTTAATGTATCCGGTTTGGATTTCGAAAGATCTTTCAACTCAGCATCAGACCATCCAATTTTGTCATAAACTACGTTCAATTGACATCTTCTTAAAGAAGGAAGGATGTCTGCCTCTAATTTTCTGTACGTCGCAGCAAGCTTTCTGATCTCTTCCTCTCTTTTCGTAGGGCTCGAATGCATTTCAAGAATTCTGATAATCAAGGCCTTATCCTCAAGATCCGACTTTTCTAAAGCAGTTTTGAATCCTGCCCAATCCTCGCCTTTACCCTGTGGGTTTTGAACAATTGTTCCTAAATATTTGGCAGATCCCATAATTTGAGAAAAAGCTTCACCACCCGATTTAGCACGATCGTTTGCCAACTCACCATTCTTAGCCGTTTCACCCTCCGGTGAAGCGTATGCGACAAGATTTACACTTTTAGGAGCAACCTTAGGATTTGTCTGAGCATCAGTCAACCAAAGGGTCAAGTCTTTAATATCTTGTTGTTTCATTTCTGAGCTACGGACATCGTATTTTCCCTTTAGATAGTTGATCTGACCAGAATAAACTTCTTCGGTAGTTCGAACGAAGGCATCAACGCCAATAAGCGCTTTGTCATCGTTTTGAACCCAGAAAGGAGTTACGTCCGTTCCATCTCCAATTTTCTCTTCCGGAATATCAATGCTCTTCTTTCCTTTAGTAGCAGTACCACTGACAAGAAGATCAGCTTTCTCCATTGAGGCGTCATAAGGGATCACGTCAGTATAGTTGATCGTTCCACCTGCTTTAAACGGAATAGTTTGTCCGTTACCTGTAGCTTTTTCTCCTTGAATTGAGTGAGATTTAAACGTTCTGTTGCCCAATTTAGGAGTCACTTCGGCCGAAGCCTTTTTGTGTAATCCTTTTGGTGGAATTTTTACGGTGATACTAATCGCCACACTATCGCCGTGCATTTCAACCGGGTCAGGCTCAACAGTGTACTCAAGGTCACCAATTAATTTACACCCTGATATCATCGCACCGACAACAAAGAGTGCCGCCAATACTACTATACTTTGCTTTTTCATTCTATCTGATTTTAACTACCTTTTAATTTTCTTTTCATTTACCTAAAAACAGTGCAATAATAAGTATTTTTTTTGAGCTACAAAAGCGGATAGATGTTTTTAAAATTTAAGATTTTTGGGGGCATTCATGGGGTGTCGAGGACGAATCTTTTGCAAAGCTCATTTATCCCTATTTTTAGACCAGGATGGAACCATTCAGAATCGATCTCAGCCAGCGGATTCAGTACGAATAAGCGCATATGCATCCTGGGATGTGGCAGAACCAATTCGGGACTATTTATCACCCGGCCACCGAAATCGATGATATCCAGATCAATAATTCGATCCAAATAACCGTCTTGCGGCTGATACACCCGACCCATCGTTTTTTCGATGTTTTTTAGTGTTTGCATGACTTCCATAGCTGATAAAGTCGTATTTATCACCAGTACTGCATTCAGAAACAGCTCTGAGGATTCATATCCTTGCGGTTCTGTCTCTAAAAACGAAGATTTCTTTTGAATAATTCCGACTTCCTGCTCGATCATTTCGAAGGCTCGCATAAAATTTCCCTCCCTGTCCCCCAAATTGCTGCCTATAGCGATATAAATTTTTGTTTCCACGATAGGGACAAAAGTATGAGAAATTTATACAAACCGCATTATGCAATAGAAATGCTATTTTTGTTCCTCCAAATTGAGGATGAAATGACGAAAATTCTTCTAGTCGAAGATGAAGAGAGCCTGATCAATGTTCTGACCCTGAACCTTGAGATGGAGGGATATGCCGTGGTTGTTGCGACAGATGGCCTTCAGGCAATCGAAAAATTTGATTCTTCCATTGATCTTGTTATTCTGGATGTCATGATTCCTGAAATGAATGGATTCGATGTCTGCCAAAAAATTCGGGAAGAAGCCGATACACCCATCCTCATTACTTCAGCAAAAGGAACATCAAGTGATCGAATTACCGGTTTAAAACTGGGAGCAGACGATTATTTAGTAAAGCCTTTTAATCTGGAAGAATTATTGCTTCGAATCGGAATATTAATTAGTCGTAATACAGAAAAGATTGGGGAAATTGAAAAATTCGAATTCAATGGAAATGAAATCAACTTCAAAACATACGAAATTCAAGCAAAAGGCAAGACTATTTCTATCTCAAAACGTGAAATGGAGCTGCTTCGATTACTCATCACTAAACAGAATGAAGTAGTATCACGCGATGAGATTCTGGACGAAATTTGGGGAAAAGACAATTTTCCTACGCCTCGAACAATTGACAACTATATTTTGAATTTTCGAAAATATTTCGAGGACAACCCTCGTAACCCTCTGTATTTTAAGAGTTTGAGAGGTGTCGGATATAAGTTTGAGATAAAATGATTCGTTCGAGCCAACCTTTAAAGAACAACTTCCGTCTTACTTATAGAAAGCAATTAAATTTGCTTCTGGTTTTAATTTCCTTGCACGGTAACCTGAAAAGAGAATGCTACCACGACTATCAGTAAACTCTTTTCAGGTTTTTTTTATGTCTAAACCCATCACCATCTTATTTTTCTTCAGTCTTGTTTTCGCCTGTCAAAGCAATGATGATTCCGATTTCGAGGCGAAAGAACTCAGGGAAGACAGTATCATCAAAGCAACTGATCTTGATCCAGAGGCAATTCAAGATTCCATTGATTCAATAAAATCAAATTTTATCATTCAGAACATGAGCGGAATCTGGTTCAGGGATGAACCCATCATCAATACTAAGAATTATAATCCCGATATGGATACAATGTTCGATGTCGATTCTCTAAGAATGAGGAGACTTAAGGGGAGTTTCGATGAATCTTTTCACGGCCTTGTATTTTGGCTCGAGCGTGACTCTACTCTAAAATTGGCTACAAACTATAAACTGTCTGATGCGCGAGGCAAGGAATATTGGGAAATTTATTCGAACAGCGTATATGAAGTCAGTATTTGGCACCATTCGATTTCCGAAAATACGCTAATCTTAGAATTTCACTTTTACGATGGGGTAAAGGAAGTCAGTAAGATTCATTATGAAATTCGTGCAATCGACGAGAATAATATCGATTTGATTCGGACTAAAAATACTTTTTGGGCCAGTGGTTAATCAACTGATGCCTGATTAAATGGTCATAATATCCGCCTCTTTTTTCTCCAAGAAATCTTCTATTCTTTTAACGGACGAATCCGTTAACTCTTGAACCTCGTCCTCCAAATCTTTAACTCTGTCTTCGGACAGACCTTCAGTTCCTAATTTCTTTATATAATCGTTCGCTTCTTTTCGATTATTTCTGATACTTACCTTAGCGTCCTCACCCTCTGATTTCACTTTCCTCACCAAATCTAATCTTCTCTCCTCCGTCAATGTTGGAATCGAGATAATTACCATTTCGCCATTATTTTGAGGATTTAATCCAAGATTTGCATTCGTGATTCCGTTACAGATTTCATCCAGTAAACTTTTGTCCCATGGCTGAACGGTGATAGTCTTCGCATCTAAGGTATTCACATTTGCAACTTGGTTAAGAGGATTCATTACGCCGTATGCATCAACCTGAACGCTATCAAGCATTGAAGGATTAGCTTTACCGGCTCTAACTCTTTCTAATTCACTAATTAAGTGAGAAATAGATTTGTCATTTCCTTCTTTGGCTTCTTCCAAAAGCATCTGGATTTCTTCTTCCATGAGTCAATTAAACTGTGACTAATGTACCGATTTTTTCTCCGGATGCTACTTTTTTAAGATTTCCTTTCTCGTTCATATTAAAGACGATGATTGGAACGTTGTTTTCCTTACAAAGTGTAAAGGCCGTCATATCCATTATCTTCAGTCCTTTGTCATAGGCAAGATCAAAAGTCAAATCGGCAAACTTTGTAGCCGAAGAGTCTTTTTCAGGATCGGCGTCGTAAATTCCGTCGACACGTGTTCCTTTTAATATAACATCCGCTTCAATTTCAATCGCTCTTAATGCAGCCGCCGAATCAGTAGTGAAATATGGGTTCCCTGTTCCTGCGCCGAAGATCACGACTCTTCTTTTTTCGAGATGTCGTACGGCTCGACGCTTTATGAATGGCTCAGCTATTTCCTTCATTTCGATGGCGGACTGTAAGCGAGTATCGACTCCAATCTTCTCAAGAGCTGCTTGCAGCGCCATGGAATTAATCATCGTCGCCAGCATTCCCATGTAATCTCCCTGGGTTCGATCCATTCCTCCGCTTTCAGCTTGCACTCCTCTAAATATATTTCCTCCTCCAATTACCACGGCGATTTCTATGCCGTCATCAAATAAAGATTTTATGTCGCGGGCATAATCATCCAGCCTGTTATTGTCAATACCAAATCCCTTATCGCCCATCAGGGCTTCTCCACTTAATTTCAATAGTACTCGTTTATACATAGTTTCGTCGATCAAAAAAAAATCCCGACAACCAAATGTCGGGATTTAACTAATTATTTCAGGGCTACTCGTTTGAAGTCCATGACGGACAAGCCGCTTTCGGTTTCATCGAGGAACTGCTCTACTGATTTTTTATTGTCTTTAATAAAGGCTTGACTAAGCAAGGTATTCTCCTTAAAGAATTTGTTCAGTCTCCCTTGAGAAATTTTCTCGGCCATCTCGGCCGGTTTCCCTTCCTGTATGGCCAGCTCTTTGCCAATCTCTAATTCGCGATCAATTGTGTCTTGATCAACGGCATCTTTATTAAGAGCGATGGGGGCCATAGCTGCTACTTGCATTGCAACTTGTTTTCCTGCCTCTATCGCAATATCACCGTCTTTCGTTAAACCGATCAAGGAAGCAATTTGATTTCCGGGATGGTTATAAGCAACAACCGCCTCGGCATCAATTACTCCCAGATTTGTAATCTCTAAATTTTCTCCGATAACCCCAATCTGCTCTGTAAGTTTTTCGGCAACCGTCAGCTTTTCGTCAAATTGTGAAGTTGAAAGTTCATCAACCGAAGAAGAGTTGTTTTTAGCCGCAGCGTCTACAAGGCTATCCACAAAGGCGTAATAGTCACTGTTTTTTGCAACGAAGTCCGTTTCACAAGACAAAGAAAGAATGATTCCTTTTTTATTGTCATTCAAGGTCTTGGCGATAACCAAACCTTCTTTTGTTTCATTATCCCCGCGTTTAGCCACAACCTTTTGTCCTTTTTTTCGGAGCAAATCGATTGCTACTTCTATATCTCCGTCGGCTTCAACAAGTGCTTTTTTGCAGTCCATCATGCCGGCACCTGTCTTCTTTCTAAGATCGTTTACCTGAGAGGCAGTTATTGTCATTTCCATTCAAATTTATAGGCCTGCCTATCCGGCAGACAGGTTCTGCTTTTCTGCAGCGGCTTCAGCCTCAGCTTTCTTTTCTTCCTTTTCCTTTTCTTTCTCCTTCTTCGCAGCTTGCGCTTCCTTTTCCGCTTTTTCTTTCGACTTCATATCCTTACGGTCTTCAAGTCCTTCCATAATTGCAGTCGAAACCTTATCCAATATGATGGCAATCGATTTGGTTGCATCATCATTTGCAGGAATAACGAAATCAATATCACGAGGATCCGAATTCGTATCTACCATTGCAAAAATCGGAATGTTCAATTTTCTTGCCTCTTTAACAGCTATGTGTTCTTTCATGACATCGATCACAAATACTGCAGCGGGAATACGCGTCATTTCGGCAATTGTACCGTAGTTTTTTTCCAATTTCGCTCTCGTTCGCGACATTTGAAGACGTTCTCTTTTTGATAAGGTATTTATCGTTCCATCTTCTCCCATCTTATCAATAGAAGTCATCTTACGAATTGCTTTTCTGATGGTCCCAAAATTGGTTAACATACCTCCGGACCAACGCTCAACAACATAAGGCATTTTCGTTGGCTTAATTCGATCTTCCAAAATTTCCTTCGCCTGCTTTTTTGTAGCAACAAATAGAATCTTCTTGCCTGACTTTGCAATTTGGTTCAGGGCGGCGCATGCTTGATCAAGATGGGCGGCCGTCTTGTTTAAATCCAGAATGTGGATTCCTTTTTTCTCGGTGAAAATATATGGTGCCATATACGGATTCCATTTTCTTTTCAAGTGACCGAAGTGTACGCCCGCCTTCAATAATTCTTCAAAATTTGATTTTTCCATTTTAAATCTTTTGTTGCCCATATTAGAATATGGACAAGGTTTACCTTCTTTTTACTTCTTTGTGATCCGAAGCCTTGGCAAAGGATCATTTGATCTCAGCAATTGTCAAGTAGCCTCCGCCTGCCGCGCCGTCGGCAAGCCTTTGGCGGCCGATGGAGGCGGATGAGTCTTAACAATTTAGATACTAAACCAAACCTGCCTAATGGCAAGCAGGTAGTTGAAACATCCTAACGTTTCGAGAACTGGAATTTTTTCCGAGCTTTCTTCTGGCCAGGTTTTTTTCTTTCCACCATTCGGGGATCTCTTGTCATTAATCCTTCGGCCTTCAAAAGAGGCTTGTAATCAGGATTAAGTTCAACCAAAGCACGAGATATTCCTAATCTCAAAGCTTCTGCCTGGCCGTTGACACCACCACCCTTAATATTTGCCTTAACGTCATATTGACCGGCCGTATCGGTGAGGTTAAAAGGTTGATGCACTTTGTCCAAAAGAACCCCGGTCTTAAAATATTCCTTAAGATCTCTTTTGTTCACGGTGATTTTCCCCTTCCCCTTGGAAAGATATACTCTGGCTACAGAGGATTTTCTTCTACCCAACGTGTTAATAACACTCATATGATTTATTTAATTGAATCCAAATCTATGGCTTCAGGCTTTTGAGCTTCCTGCTGATGCTCACTACCCGCATACACTTTTAAATTGCGGTACAATGCGCTTCCCAACTTCGTTTTTGGAAGCATTCCTTTTACGGCCTTTTCAACCAATCTCTCCGGATGCTTGCTCATAATTTCAACCGCAGTAAGAATACGTTGTCCTCCCGGATATCCGGTATATCGGATATATTTTTTCTTCTCCATTTTATCACCACTGAGGGTAATTTTCTCGGCATTGATCACAATCACATTATCCCCGCAATCTACATGAGGAGTAAAGTCAGGCTTATGCTTTCCACGCAGCAAATACGCAACTTTGCTCGCCATTCTTCCGAGCCTTTGACCATCTGCATCAACTAACAACCATTTCTTATTGGTTGTCTCTTTATTTGCTGAAGTTGTTTTGTAGCTTAAAGTATCCACAATTTCATTCTTTACGTTTGTAGTAGCCGCCCTTCGGCATATCCGCCTTGCCGACCTTTTGCTCAAAGGCGGGCCTGCCTGCCGGCAAAGGCAGGGTTGGCAGGTGGCTAAGGCGGGTGCAAATGTACAATGATTAAATCTATTAACAAAGCGATATTATGAAAAATATATGACCCCTTTTTAGGGCTTGGAACGCCATGTTTTTGGACCGCAACAAGCATAGTGAATAAAACATTCATTTTTTTGATTCCCATATCAATTTTGACAATAGTCTTTTGTATTTTTGCACCCTATGAACTTCACGATATTCTTAGCTGAATGAGTGACACTATTCACCACGAATGTGGCATCGCCCTTTTAAGACTCAAGAAACCGCTTGAACATTACCTCCAAAAATACGGAACGGCCTTTTACGGACTAAACAAAATGTATCTCTTGATGGAGAAGCAGCACAACCGCGGTCAAGATGGAGCGGGCCTCGCTAATATTAAGCTTGACATGGAGCCGGGCGAACGATATATCTCCAGGGTTCGATCCTTGGATAATCAACCTATTCAGGACATTTTCAAACAAATTAACCAACGTTTTACGGCCATCGAGGAGAAATCACCTGAACTGCTGACTGATCTCGATTACCTTAAAAGGAATGCCGGTTTTACAGGTGAGTTGTTTTTAGGCCACTTACGTTACGGTACTTATGGAGGGAATAGCATCGAGAACTGCCATCCTTTCTTACGTCAAAATAACTGGAAGTCCAGAAGCTTGATCCTTGCCGGTAATTTCAACTTGACCAATAACGATGAGCTATTTGATATTTTAGTCAAACTTGGTCAACATCCAAAGGGAAGAGCAGACGCGATCACCGTTCTGGAAAAAATTGGGCACTTCCTGGATGAGGAGAATTTGAGTCTTTATGCAGACTATAAGACACAGTCCCTTTCTAACCGAGACGTTTATAATAAGATCGCTCAAAATCTTGATCTCGAAAAGATTCTTCAAAAGGCCTCTGATGTTTGGGACGGAGGTTATGCGATGTGTGGTCTCTTGGGACATGGAGATGCTTTTGTGCTAAGAGATCCTTCAGGAATTCGACCGGCATTTTGGTATGAAGATGATGAGATTTGCGTCGTCACTTCAGAACGCCCCGTTATTCAAACAGCTTTTAATGTTCCTTTTGACGACATCAAAGAAATTAAACCGGGGCATGCAGTCATTATTAAGAAAACCGGTGAAGTCAAGGAAACTTTGATTAATGAGCCCTTAGAACGGAAACATTGTTCCTTTGAGCGAATTTATTTCTCCCGACCCGGCGATAAGGATATTTATAACGAACGAAAAAATTTAGGCCGATACATCGTCGAAGATATGGTTGAAGCTATTGACGGAGAAATCGATAATGCCGTTTTTTCATTTATTCCGAACACCGCTGAAACCGCTTTCTTTGGTTTGATCAAAGGATTAGAGAAATACAATAACAAGATCAAATTTGACTTGATTCGTAAAAAAGGTGCAGATATTACGGACGAAGAGCTTAAAACAATACTGGCAAAGCGATCAAGAATTGAGAAAATTGCGATCAAGGACACCAAGCTAAGAACATTCATTAGTCAGGATGAAGGGAGAGAAGACCTGGTCACTCACGTCTATGATATTACGTATGGTACAGTCAAGCCGGATGACAATTTGGTCATAATAGATGACTCTATTGTTCGTGGCACGACATTGAAAAAAAGTATTCTGCGAATTCTTGATCGATTGAACCCCAAACGAATTGTTGTTGTTTCTTCAGCACCACAGATTCGATATCCGGATTGTTATGGAATTGACATGGCAAAATTGGGCGACTTCATTGCTTTTGAAGCAGCCATTCGACTCATAAAGGATCAAGGAAAGGAGAGCATCATTCAGAAAACCTACGAGAAATGTAAAGCGCAGGAAGGTTTGAAAAAGGATCAAATCGAAAATTACGTTCGAGCGATCTACGAACCTTTTACTGCGAAAGAGATATCTGCCAAAATTGCTGAGCTGTTGACATCGTCTGATATCAATGCCGAGGTTCGAATTGTTTATCAGACAATTGAGAATTTACATAAGGCTTGTCCTACTCATAATGGCGACTGGTATTTTACGGGTAATTATCCTACTCCCGGTGGTAATCGCGTGGTTAACAAGGCCTTTATTAATTACATAGAAGGCATTAAGGAAAGAGCTTATTGAGGTTTTAAACTCTTTTTATTCATCCATCTGACTAAAGTGAAATCGAATATCACTTTGACTACAATGAATCCGAATAAGACGAAATGATCGTTTAGTTGGATAATCATTCCCAGGCTAAAAAAGGCAAAAACCGAAATTAAAATGGTCAAATTCAAGAGATGCCTGAAATTGATCGTCCTTCTAAGTGAGTAAGATAAATATCTTCTGGGCATATAAAAGGCGAACATATCTTTGATATAATATACGGCTACCACAAGAGGAAATAAGAACCATAGCTCCTCTACGACGAATTTCATCACTTCGGGTACAACTGCCAGGTTCTCGCTGAAATACTCCAAGGTAAAACTTGATGTACAGATGAAATAGATTCCTAAGAACTGAACTGTAAACAGGCAGAAAAAGATAAGGGCCGGCTCAAGAATGAAAATTGACGATTGAGGGTTTTCAGATTTATTATTAATCCAAATGATCCTTCTGAAATACAGTAATTCTGCACTTAGCTGATCAATGAGATAAAAGATTGCTATAATAACCAGGCTCCAGTCGAAGAGATAATATCCAAGTATCGGAAATAGTATCTCTATCCCATACTGCTGAACAAATGGGTTACGTAACTTTTCTCTGATTGACATTATTGAAGGGCATTCAGATTGTCCTTGGCGAGTTGGTAATTTGGATTAATTTCAATTGCTTTCTGATAATATTCTCTGGCCTTCTCTATCTCTTTCTTCTTCTCATAACACAATCCAAGATTGTTAAAAGCTTGAAAATATTCCGGATCAATTTCAACCGCAGTATTAAAAAAGAAAATCGCGCTGTCAATGTCATCAGTCATGATCATGTGAATATAACCGTGATTGAAGTAGCCATCGGCATAGGTTGAATCGACCCGGTGAAGCTGACTGTATGTTTCTATCGCTTTATCAACTTCTCCTCTCGTTTGATAGAACATTCCAATATTGTACCAGGCTTCTATACTTTCCGGGTAAATATCCAATGCCGAATTGTAATAGTCCAAGGCTAAATCCGAGCCGATCTGGTCGTGCATTACGCCCATTTCCACAAATGCGGCATAGTAATTCGGATTTTGCTCCACTGCTGTTTGATAAGACGACATCGCCCTGTCCCAACTTTCCTGCCGCCCGGTTTTATAATAGTCTGATCGATATATCATGCCTTTCATAAAATAAGCCTCCGCATGATGTGGATCGATCTGTAAAAGTGTACTTAAATAGTAGACGGCCTGTGCTGAATTATCCAGTAAGGCGTATAATTTTCCCAGGCCCAACAGAGCATCCGTATTAGTACTGTCTTTCGTAAGAACATATTCGTAATGTCGTTTGCCTTCTTCTAATTTCAGCTTCGACATGAGAATATCCGCGTATAGATTTCTGACTTTTAGAACAGTTGAATCTATTTTCAATGCCTTTTCAAGATCAACCTCGGCAGGTTCAAAGCTTCCTTGACGAATCAGATACTTTGCTCTTTGAAATAATGGCTCGGTTTGATTTGCGAATTTCTTCACCTGATTGTCAAATAAAGCCAGGGAGTCGACTACTTTGGTAGAATCGTGGTCATTTAAGTTTGATTCGCCAGTATCCGCCACTGTATCGCCAGTGCATGCGATCAATAAGAATAATACAAGTAAACAAATAAAGTTCCTTAGCATTCTGATTTTAATTTTACTCACAAATATCGTTAGAGCAAAAATAACCGAATCTTTCTTTTAGCAAACTCTAATTGACTAAAGCGTATGAAAAAAGGAGCGTCCGCCTTAGGCGGATCACCCCCTTTCGGTTTTGGTAGAAGTAAAACCTATACAGCTTCTTCTTCTTCTACTTTCACATCCGATTCAACATCAGCATCAGCATCAACGTCCACTTCCGGTGTTTCGTCCGGAACTTGCTCTTTCCCATCATCCGATGGTCTTAACTCAGTAAGAATTGCCGCTTCCAACTCTTCCAATAACTCAGGGTTATCGTCGATGAGTGTTTTAACACCATCGCGTCCCTGTCCTAATTTGGTATCTCCATAGCTGAACCATGAACCACTCTTTTTAATTATTCCAAGCTCCACACCTAAGTCCAGGATTTCTCCTACCTTGGAAATTCCCTCCCCATACATAATATCAAACTCAGCTCTTCTGAATGGTGGCGCTACTTTGTTCTTCACGACTTTTACCTTCGTTCTGTTACCAACTACTTCATCTCCTTCCTTAATTTGACTGGAGCGCCGAATATCAATTCGAATGGACGAATAAAACTTCAATGCATTTCCACCTGTTGTTGTTTCAGGATTTCCGAACATTACTCCAATCTTTTCTCTCAACTGGTTGATGAAAATGCAGCAAGTATTTGCTTTACTAATGGAGGAAGTTAATTTTCTCAAAGCCTTTGACATCAATCGTGCCTGTAAACCCATTTGAGAATCTCCCATTTCTCCTTCGATTTCTGCCCGCGGTGTTAGTGCCGCCACTGAGTCAATGACCAAGATGTCAACCGCCCCTGAACGAATCAAATGATCTGTAATTTCCAGCGCTTGTTCACCATTATCCGGTTGAGCGATCAGTAGATTATTGGTATCGATACCCAGACTCTCAGCATAAAACCGATCGAAAGCATGCTCGGCGTCTATAAAAGCAGCCGTACCGCCCATCTTCTGACACTCAGCAATCGCATGCAAAGCGAGTGTCGTTTTACCCGAAGATTCCGGACCATAAATTTCTATTATTCTGCCTTTTGGAAATCCATTGACTCCCAAAGCCAAATCCAATGTCAAAGAACCTGATGAGATAACATCGATATCTTCTAACGATTCATCCCCTAGTTTCATAACTGTTCCCTTGCCATAAGTTTTCTCTAACTTATCCAAGGTTAGCTGTAACGCCTTTAGTCTTTCTGTATTTACTTCTGCCATAATTATAAGTTTTACTCCAAAGGAAGTCTACCAAAACGTAATCCATTTACGTCCTTCCAATTTCTTTTAGTTTATTTTTTAGCCTGCCTTGTCGGCAGACAGGTTCATATTCAATTCTTCCAATATTTGCTCAGCATGCCGACCCGACTTAACATTCTCAATAATTGATTCAATCTGACCATTTTCATCAATCACAAAAGTGATGCGATGAATTGTATCGAATATCCTTCCCATAAATTTCTTAGGCCCAAATACTCCATAATCATGAATCGTTTTCATATCCGGATCTACCAACAACCGAAACGGTAAAGAATACTTCGAAATAAATTTATGATGTTTTTGAGCTGTGTCGGCACTAACTCCTAAAATTTCAAAACCCTTATCCATTAACAACTTATAATTGTCTCTTAAATTACAAGCTTCCTTCGTACAAGTTGGAGTGTCATCATTTGGATAAAAAAACAGAATCAGCTTGCGGTCGCTAAAAGATGAAAGCGACAGAACGTGCCCGTTTTCATCATCTCCATGAATTTCTGGCGCTGAATCTCCGATTTTTAGGTTTATCATTTAGACGAATAATTAATCATTGTCCGACACGAAACTAATCAAAATATTT
>CAZCAD010000005.1:0-3079 GCA_964496525.1 uncultured Flavobacteriales bacterium
AGCAGCTTTAAACATATCGCCGCAATGCTAATTCTTTTGGGGTCATTGCAAACATTGGCTCAGGATATTCACTTTTCTCAGACTACGAGATCTACATTCCAAACAAATCCGGCATTTACAGGCGCGTATTACGGAAATTTACAGGCTACGGTAAACTGGAAAGATCAATGGCAATCGGTTAGCAACACCTTTCGAACCTATGCAGCACAGTTGGAATTCGCTTTTGGAAAAGGGAATCCAAAGAGTCCGACGCACTGGGCAATAGGGGCCCACTTCTATAAAGATGCCTCAGGCGATATTGAACTCGGAAATACGACGGCAGGTCTTACGGTCGCAGCACTCATCAGAGTTAGCCGATCAGGTAGATTAATTTTAGGCGTACAAGGTCTTTATGGGCAAACTGGAATTAATACCTCTGCAATGCAGTGGGGTACACAGTATAACGGCTTGAATTATGACCCTTCCCTAGCAAATGGTGAAGGGATCGAGTATGTCCCGTTTAATTACTTTGATTTGTCGGCCGGAATTGCATATTGGTTCCGCAAAACGGATCAGAATGTAACGGCAACCTCGGCAAAAGACGCCAAGATTGGATTCTCTATATACCATTTAAATCGCCCGAAATATTCATATAGCGAATCTGATGTAACCAAAATTCCATTTCGCTATGTAGGCCATATTTCAACCATTCTGGGCACGAGGTGGGAAAATATGTATTGGTACCCCAATGTTACTGCGGTAGTCCAGGGAAAACAACACGAAGTTCTCTTCGGTTGTTTGTGGAAATACAGGTTGAAAACGAGTTCGAAAA
The DNA here is from genome assembly GCA_964496525.1 of uncultured Flavobacteriales bacterium. Lineage (GTDB taxonomy): Bacteria > Bacteroidota > Bacteroidia > Flavobacteriales_D > Crocinitomicaceae > JAKSBJ01. The sequence goes on from CAZCAD010000005.1 coordinate 812, forward strand.
ACACAGGTTTTGTTTCAGAAATTTCGACCTCCTTTGGAAGCGACATGAGAATAACAAATGTCATCGATGCCATTATACCTCAATTATATCTCAATTTGGGTGGTTTTTCCGTCGGCTTGTCTTATGACTTTAACATCTCCAAATTCTGGAGCGCATCAAACTTTAAAGGTGGTTTCGAAATGTCAATTAGATTCACCAAACCGGATGCTTATTTAATGCGCAATCCATTCCGAAATGCGGTCGTAATTTAGTGACACCCTGATGCCTTGATCAGGACCGGCTCGATGAATGATCTGCCTCAGGCGGAGAATGAATCATAAGTGGAGCTAATCTCGACCGAAACGTAGTGTAGAGACGGGAACTGATCATAATTTCCAGGCTATCTTTATTGCAGCAGTAATTTGAGTTAAAAGAGCAACTAAACCCTAGAAATTTATATATTTGCCCTTCAAAATCCAGTGCATGAGAATTTTTAAATTTTTCACTCTATGTCTTCTATTTGCTACATTTACAGTCGCTTGCGGGGGTTCAGAAGACTCTGATGATCAGGGTGGAGATCCAAATGTTCTGACAAAAGTTGAGGGGGGAAAATACAAGGGGGGAGTATTAAAACTTAATTCAATTGAGGATTATACTTCTTTGTTTCCTGCTTCTATCAATGACGTCTATTCAACTCATGTTGCTTCTCTCGGTTATGAAGGTTTATTAAAACTGAACCAATCAACTCTTGAACCTATGCCATGTCTTGCCGAAAGATTTGATATTGACAAGTCGAAAAAAGTATACACCTTCCATCTTCGAAAAGGAGTTGTATTTCATGACGACGACTGCTTCGCAGATGGCAAGGGCCGCGAGGTAACAGCTAAAGATTTTAAATACTGCTTCGAATATCTGTGCTCTAACCACAAAGAGAATAAATGGCCTACTCTGCTTGTGGAGCGGTTGGTTGGAGGTCAGGCCTATTTTAACGGAAAGGCCAAAGCGGTTAAGGGAATCAAAGTGGTAGACACTTATACTCTTGAATTGACGCTGGTCAATGCCTATTCTAATTTCCCGTCTGCATTATCTATTCTGGCAGCCGCGGTTTATCCCGAAGAGGCCATCGACAAATACGGATACGACGGAATGGTAAACCACATTGTTGGGACCGGCCCTTTTATTGTGAAGGAAGTTACGAATGGAAAATCCGCTCGTTTTGTAAAGCATAAAAATTATTGGGGTCTTGATGAATTTGGGAACAAACTGCCTTTTTTGAGTGAAGTAACATTTACATTTATTAAAGACAAACATGAAGAATTGAAATCATTTCATGATGGCGATCTTGATGTTCTTTGGGGAATTCCGGTGGAGGAAATTCCGAACATAATGGGAACATTGGATGAAGCAAAAGAAGGAAAGAATCGTGAATTTGTGTTACAGTCAATTAATAGCTTGAATGTGCAGTATTACGGTTTCCTGCAAACCTCTGAAATATTTGGCAATAAGAAAGTTCGTCAGGCATTCAACTATGCAATTGATAGAGACTCCCTGGTTAATTACGTATTACTTGGTGAGGGAGATGTAGCTTATCACGGATTTGTTCCGCCATTACCCGGATATCCAACCGAAACTGTAAAGGGATTTGAATTTGATTTGAAACGAGCTCAAAAATTAATGGCGGAGGCCGGATATCCCGGTGGAAAAGAGTTTCCCGAAGTAACTTTGCACTTTAATCCGTCAGGAGGAATTAACAAAAAAATTGGGGACGCATTGACCGGAATGCTCAATGAAAATCTTGGAATCAACATTAGCATGAACAAAATGCCAATGCCTGAGCTTCATCCTAAGGCTGAGCGGGCGGAGCTGGATTTCTGGAGATTTGGATGGATCGCCGATTATCCGAGTCCCGATAACTTCTTGTACATGTTCAGAGGAAAAAACATTATCGAGGGTAAGGCAGAGTCAATCAATTATTTCAGGTACAACAATCCTAAGTTCGATGAAATCTTTGACCGTGCAATGAAAGAAATTGATGAAGAGAAACGAATGAAACTATACGCTCAATGTGATCAATTGTTGATCGATGATGCCGTCATAATGCCTCTCTTTTTTAATTCAGGGATTCGCCTGGTTCATCCGGAGCTTAAAAACTTCCCGATTAATCAAATGGAGTATAGAGATCTCTCGATCGTATACTTTATTGAGAAGAAAAAGAGTAAAGTTCGGGTATATGACAATTTGGTCCCTGAAGGTGAAGAAGAGGCCCAATAACTCTTAGAACCTGTTCTT
>CAZCAD010000005.1:3089-14179 GCA_964496525.1 uncultured Flavobacteriales bacterium
GCCACTACCAATTTTTTCTTGATCAGGTAATCCGCGATTTGCACGGCATTTGTCGCCGCACCTTTTCGTAAATTATCTGTGACAATCCAAAGATTCAATGATTTATCCTGACTCTCATCGCGTCGGATACGCCCTACAAAAACATCGTTTTTTCCTGAAGCATACAAAGGCATCGGATAAGTATTCGTCACAGGATTATCCTGAACAGTGATTCCCTCAGTCTCACTAAGGAGACGCCGAACTTCGGAAAGATCGTACTCATTCTCAAATTCTATATTAACTGCTTCAGAGTGTCCACCGCTTACCGGTACACGAACAGCTGTGGCAGTGACATTAATCTTAGCATCAAGAATTTTTTTGGTTTCATTGGTCAATTTGACCTCCTCACGAGTGTAGCCGTTTTCAAGAAATTCATCGCAGTGAGGAAGACAATTCCCGTTGATTTGGTAAGGGTAAGCCATTTCACCTTCTACCCCTTCTTTTTCATTTTCTAACTGTTTCATCGCTTTCATGCCCGAACCTGAAATCGATTGATAGGTAGAAACTATCACCCGCTTAATACCATACTTTTTATGTAATGGCGCTAATGTCATCACCAATTGGATAGTTGAACAGTTGGGATTGGCAATAATTTTATCTTCCTCTGAGATTAAGTTTGCGTTAATTTCCGGAATGATTAGATGATGATCCGGATGCATTCGAAAAGCACTCGAATTATCAATTACAGTTGTACCCGCTTCAGCAAACTTCGGAGCCCATTCCAAAGAAGTGGATCCACCCGCCGAAAAAATTGCAATGTCCGCTTTTGCCGCAACCGCCTCACTCAATCCGATTACAGTATAACTTTTACCGTTATAGTCAATTTCTTTGCCAATCGACTTTTCGGAGGCAACTAAAATCAGTTCCTCTATCGGAAGTTGAAATTCCTTCAGAACTTCAAGAATAACTCCGCCAACCATTCCCGTGGCTCCAACTACTGCAACTTTCATTTTTTACTTTTCTTAGATGATGCAAAAGTACTATATTTAACAGTCGGTTTAAAATCTGCCATGCGCATTTATTTAACGTCCATATTTTTATCTGTTACGTTCGTAACCATCGCTCAATTTACTGATGACTTCAGCGATGGAGACTTTACCACCTCACCGACCTGGAGTGGTGATGATGTCAATTTTGAAATTGACGGTAGTAATCTCCTGCATTTGAACGCTCCGGCTGCAGCCGATACTTCTTACTTATCCGTAGCAACCACCAACATAGTTACAACCTGGGACTTTTTTGTTGAGATGCAGTTTAACCCTTCTTCAGCAAATTATGCAAGAATTTACCTGGTTTCAGACAATGCTGATTTGAAAGGAAGTTTGAACGGTTATTACGTAATGGTAGGAAACACAGCTGATGAAGTAAGCCTCTATCGACAGGATGGCACCAGCGTTACAGAGATACTCGATGGAACAGATAACGTGGTTGATTCTGATCCGGTAAATTGTCGTGTGCGAGTAACAAGAGATGTCGGTGGAAATTGGGAGGTTCTTCGGGATTCCATGGGAGGTTATTCTTTTACATCCGAAGGAACAGTAGTCGATCTGACCTACACCGCCACTACCAATTTTGGCGTTTTTTGTAAGTACACTTCTACACGATCTCAACTGTTTTGGTTCGATGATTTAGGCGATCCCTATATCGATACCAGCATTCCAACGGTTTCGACTTTAACCGTTATTTCGGCATCTGAATTAGATGTAAAATTTAGCGAACCGATTGATCCAATAACGGGTGGAACGATTACCAATTATTCCGTCGATTTAGGAATAGGCACACCGATAACGGCTATAATCGATGGGGGAGATGCCACTCTGGTTCATTTAACTTTCGGATCTGTATTTGCCAATGCAACTAATTATATTTTGACAATTAATAATGTGGAAGATTTGAGTGGTAATCCAATCGTTTCACCCACCGATGTCCCTTTCTTTTATTTTCTAAACGAGACGCCTGCGCCAAATGATGTGATCATTACAGAGGTAATGGCAGATCCAACTCCTGTATTGGGATTGCCGGAAGTTGAGTACTTAGAAATTTATAATCGATCAGCCAAATATTTTGACTTGGCAGGGTGGGTTGTTACAGATGGCGCAACATCCGAAACACTCACAACCTACATTTTACTGCCTGGAGATTATGTTTTGATCTGCGAACCTGGTGACGGTGTCCTATTTGGGATTAGTAATTATCTGGACGGAGGCGGGATACCAACTTTGAACAATACTGAAGACGATCTTATTTTAAGAGATCCCACAGCAGTCACCATCGATTCAATTCATTACACCGATGATTGGTACAATGATCCTTCTAAAGATGGAGGTGGCTGGTCAATTGAGAGAGAACATTTGGACGCACCATGCAATGACATTACAAATTGGCGTGCCTCGGTTAACTCATTGGGTGGAACACCCGGTGTACAGAATTCAGTTTGGACGGATGTCGGCGATACCGATCCTCCTTCTGTTGCAACATTTAATGTGCTTAACGATAGTCAGGTGAGCCTCTTTTTTGACGAGGAGATGGATACCAACATTACTGCAAATGTGACGATAAATCCTACTGTCGGCTCTTTAAGCTGGAGCTATTCTACTTTAACGTCGCTGGAGCTATTTCCATCTGTCTTAATTCCAAGCGTATTGTACGATGTGACAATTTCTTTGGCATCCGATTGCTGGGGAAATCCAATGAGTGAGACAATTACACTTGGTTTACCCGATTCTATTGTCGCGGAAGACATTATTATTAATGAGGTTATGTTCAACCCATTGACCGGAGGATCTGATTATGTGGAAATCTACAATCGATCGGATAAAATATTGAATCTCGAAGAATTATGGATGGCGAATTGGGACGATTCTGTTACAAACTACGAATCTCTGATCGATCAGCAACTGCTTGTTTTACCGGGAGAATATGTTTTATTAACGGAGGATACCCTGGATGTCATCAACGATTTCTTGCTCTATGGGGATGCCTTTTTAGAAATAGCGGATCTGCCGACCTATCCAAACGATTCCGGTACAGTTTACCTGATAAGTAAAGATTCTGTCATTATCGATTTCTTTCATTATGACGAAGATTTTCATTTCGATCTTATTAAGGATGAAGATGGGAAATCACTCGAGCGAATTACTTTCGATGGAGGAATGAATAACCCGGATAATTGGCATACGGCTTCTGAAGTTGTACAATGGGGCACACCAGGTTATGTGAATTCTCAGTACATGAATATTACCCCCTCAGGTATCGTGAGCATTGACCCACAGCTCTTCTCTCCGGACAATGACAGTTACAATGATGTTTTGACCATCACCCTTGAGTTAGCGGGAACTGACAATGTAGTAGATGTAGACATATTCGATAATCAAGGAAGATTAATACGGCAATTAAAGGACAACTTCTTTGTCGGTACTGACGCCTTAATTACCTGGGATGGAACGAATGATGAAGGAAGTAAGGCATCAATTGGAACCTATATTCTGCTTGTCTCAGTTCTTGACTCTGACAACAATCGAGAAAAGTATAAACTCGTTTGCGTACTTGCAGGAAATCTCTAAAAGACTGTCTTCCGTCAATCCCCCAACCTCCAACACCCAACATCACACATAACTCAACTTCACCATATTCGATTTTCCTTTCTCCCCAAGTGGAATGGACGCTATATTTACGATCAGGTCCCCCGGCTGGATTAAGCCTTTTTCCTGCAAATATTTTTGAGAATCTATGATCGTTTGGTCAGTGCTTTCCATTCTGTCATAATAGTAGCCCTTCACTCCCCAAACCAAATTTAACTGACTGAGGATTTTCTTATTCTCCGTAAAAACAAACGTATCAGACTCAGGCCGCTGAGATGAAATTTTATAAGCAGTGTATCCGGAAAAAGTCATTGTAATAATTCCACTGGCCCCAACTCGTTGAGCCAATTGTGTAGCGTTAAAACAAACTGAATCGGTGATAAATCGATCCTGATTTCGCTGAGGCAACTCCTCCTTGTGATAAATCTCCTCGTTCTTTTCAACCTCTCTAATTATTTTACTCATGGTCTTAATCACCTCCACCGGATGTTCACCAATTGAAGTTTCACCCGATAGCATCACGGCATCTGTACCATCGAGAACCGCATTAGCTACATCGTTAACTTCAGCTCTGGTCGGTGTAAAACTTGTAATCATACTTTCCATCATTTGTGTAGCAACAATTGTCGGCTTAGCAAATTTTCGGGATTTCTTGAGAATCACTTTTTGAAGATTCGGCACCGTTTCCATGGGAACCTCTACTCCTAAATCTCCCCTGGCAACCATAACCCCATCCGTCGCTTTAATAATGGCATCGATGTCATCTATAGCTTCCGGCTTTTCAATTTTGGCAATTACCTTGGTATGACTACCTTCTTGCTCAATAATATTCTTTAGGTCCAAAATGTCCTGAGATGATCGCACAAATGAGAGACCAATCCAGTCCACGTCTTGCTCAAGTGCAAATTTGAGATCCTCCTTATCCTTTTCAGTTAAGGATGGCAGAGAAATTTTAGTGTTCGGTAAATTCACCCCTTTCTTTGAACTTAAGGGTCCACCATTAATGATCTTACATTTAACCTCATCCTTTCCATTGGAACTCACGACTTGAAGTCGTAGTTTACCGTCATCCATCAACACATAATCATTTACCTCAACGTCTTGCGGAAATTCATTGTAGTTGAGGTAAACCTTATCGGCCGTACCAATTGTCTTCTTTGTCGTGATAATAATGTTATTTCCGTCAACCAACTCCACACCATTATTTTCAACTTCTCCAATTCTAAGTTTAGGCCCCTGCAAATCAGCAAGAATAGCGACATGAAAACCAAGTTCCTTATTCAGCTCCCTTATCAATGCAATAGTCTTAGTATGATCATCCCTGGAGCCGTGCGAAAAATTAAGCCGGCAAACATTGGTTCCCCGAACAAGCATTTCTTTCAATGTGTCGTAATTTGCGCTGGCAGGTCCAATCGTCGCGACAATTTTGGTTTTTTTCATTTTCTAAAAGACTAAATTTGATTTTGATTTTAGTTCATCCGCATCAAACGAAAAGGCAGTCTGAACAGTCTCAATATCTTTCATTTTTTCAACCATTTCTTCAACTTCCTGGGCAAAATTATTCTTAATTATCAAAAAATAATCAATCTGATCCTTTTCAGGAATCAGTCTTTTGAAGTTGTTAGAAAGATTCTTGATTAGATAATATTCAACATGCTCCTCCTCATTATAAAATTCATAAAAAGAATATTTATTATCGCCATCTTTCTTAAGTCGCACCTCATAATCATCAGCTTTTTCCAGACTTATGTTTAGCGCCTTGTTGATCGCCCAACACAATCGATAATCTGTTTGATTCGAGCAAATCCCGATTAACTCAAAATCAAATTCTTCCTCTAATAGTAATTTATGCTTTGCCATTTTGACTTCCCGACCATACGTCACCCTGAGCCGTCACCCTGAGCTTGTCGATGGATGAGGTAGGACCCTTGTATGTGTAAAGATATCTATTGAATTAAATATATCTTTGAAGTTAGATGCAAATACGTCTTTCGAATAACAAATCCATTGACACTACTAAAGGGATTGACATATCCTTACCCGCTGTACATGGCGAAGGAAATGTAAAGGCATGGTATGTTGACGACGTATTAATCGAGCCTGTTATGACGGAGCAATTTGTCGGTGATATTAATCAGGGAGGCGGTGTCAATTTCAATAATATTCGACTGAATCCTCATGGAAATTGTACGCATACCGAATGTGTAGGCCATATTTCATCCAAAGCACATTCAATCAATGATTGCCTAAAAGAATTTCATTTTTATGCTAAACTCATTACGCTGAATCCGATTTCCATAGATAAATCCGAAAATGGTATTTCGGACAGAGTCATTACCAAGGATCTTATTGCTCGCCTTGTAATTAACATGGACGATAATGCTGCCTTAGTGATAAGAACCATTCCAAATGAACTCGATAAAAAGAATTTAAATTACTCTTCCACAAACCCGCCATACTTGACTGAAGGAGCTATGCACTACATAAACGCACTTGAGGTGAAACATTTGCTGATCGATTTGCCTTCAGTTGATCGCGAATCGGATGATGGAAAAGTAGCTTGTCATCACCTCTTCTGGAACTATCCTGATAATCCTGACCTGGAAAAGACGATTACTGAATTGATTTACGTTGACAACGCCATCGAGGACGGTGAGTATTTCATGAATATGCAGATAATGAGCATTGAAAATGATGCAGCTCCTTCGAAGATTGTGCTCTACGAGATGTTCGACAGCTAAAGATTTACTTTCGGCACCTTTGTAGTTCAAGATTAAATGGATATATTTGCGTCGTTAAATAATAACAAGCATATTGAGGGGACGAAAGTCCCCTCTTTTTGTACTCAAAAATGATCGACAATAAGTTGGTAGAAAGGTTGGCAGAGGAGAGGATGAAAGAACTTGGTGGCGGTTTGTACATTGTTAATTTGACGATTTCCACTGCGAATAGAATTCTGCTCGAATTAGATAGAGAGGAAGGATCCGTCAGCATTGAGGACTGTATTTCAGTTAGCAGAAATATAGAACACAATCTTGATAGGGAAGCAGAAGACTTTTTTTTGGAAGTTGCCTCTGCCGGATTGGATCAACCATTTAGAGTGTTGAAACAATATTTAAAAAATTTGGGCAAAGAAGTGAAAGTTCAGACAAAGGAACACGGCAAGGCAGTTGAAGGGACACTGAAAATTGTGAACGAAGATGGAATCGTGATTGAAAGAAAAGAAAAACAAAGAGTTGAAGGCAAGAAGAAAAAAGAGTGGGTGACCGAGGAGCTGTCTTTTGACTATGATGAAATAAAAGAAACAAAACTGATAATCTCATTTTAATTTGAAGAAGTTATGAATGCTTTAGAATTGATTGAATCCTTTTCAGAGTTTAAAGAGTTCAAAAATATTGACAGAGAAACGATGATGAACATTCTTCAAGATGTCTTTCGATCCATGTTAAAGAAAAAGTATGGTACGGACGAGCACATTGATGTCATTATCAACCCCGATAAAGGAGACCTCGAAATTTGGATCAACAGAGAAATTGTTCCGGACGGCGAAGTAGAGGACAATAATATTGAAATCGCACTCTCAACAGCAATAGGAATCGAACCGGACTTTGAGGTCGGAGAAGAAGTCGCCGAAGAAGTTAAGCTGGAAGGATTTGGAAGAAGAAATGTATTGTCACTACGACAAAATTTGATCTCTAGAATTCTTGAACTTGAGAAAGACCACATTTATAAGAAATATAAAGAACGTATCGGTGAGATTATTACCGGTGAAGTTTATCAGGTATGGAAACGGGAGATTCTGATCTTGGATGATGAAGGAAATGAATTGATTTTACCAAAGTCAGAGCAAATTCCTTCTGATTACTTCAAGAAAGGTGAATCGATTAGAGCCGTAGTAGCGAGAGTAGATTTGAGAAATAATAGTCCTATTATTGTTCTCTCTCGAACAGCAACGGAATTCCTCGAGAGACTTTTCGAACTGGAAGTACCCGAAGTGTTCGATGGTTTGATTACAATTAAGAAAATTGTACGTGAACCCGGAGAAAGAGCAAAAGTTGCAGTGGAGTCTTACGATGATCGTATCGATCCGGTTGGAGCCTGCGTTGGAATGAAAGGAGCTAGAATTCATGGAATCGTGCGTGAATTAAAAAATGAAAATATAGATGTTATTAACTACACGGATAATAACAAACTCTTTATTCAGCGAGCACTGTCTCCGGCAAAAATTACAACGATTGATTTAAATGAGGATGATGCCAGAGCGGATGTTTATCTTAAATCGGATCAGGTTTCTTTGGCAATTGGTAGAGGGGGTCATAATATTAAACTCGCAGGTAAATTAACCGGATATGAAATAGATGTTTACCGTGAAGGAGCAGAAGACATCGAAGATGTCGATTTGGATGAGTTCAAAGATGAACTGGAAGAGTGGGTGATTACTGAATTGAAGTCAATCGGACTCGATTCAGCTCAATCAGTCTTAGAGCTGAATAAAGAAGAGTTATTAAAACGAACGGATCTTGAAGAGGAGACGGTTGAGGATGTACTAAATGTATTGAAAGCAGAGTTCGATCAGGAAGATGATAAAGCTTCGGATAAGTTGGCTGACAAGGAAACAGATAAAGCCGCAGGCAAAGCAGAGGAAGAATAAAATAAAAAATGTAAACCGTATATTAGAGATTAGACATTATAACGATTGGTTTTGGATACAGGAGAAATTAGTCGTTATAATCTCTATTAAAGCGCGAATAGCGATTGAAGAATGGCAGGAAAAGCAAAAAGGTTAAATAAAGTTGCGAAGGAATTCAACATTAGTATTTCTACAATAGTTGAGTTTCTTGAAACGAAGGATATTGAGATAGATTCCAGTCCTAACACAAAAATTGATCCCGAGATCATGCTTGTATTGGATGAAGAATTTGCCGATGACAAAGAAGCGAAAGAAATATCCGAATCTACGACCATTACTGCAAGTGAGAAACGAGAGTCCATTTCATTGGAAGACTTGAAGGAAGAAGTTCCAACAACCGAAGAAGATGAAGAGGATGAAGAAGATGATGATAAGCCGGAAATCAAAGTTAGGGTTGCCGTGGTTGGCAAAATCGACTTGGATAAAGTCGACAAAATAGCCAAAGAAAAGGAAGAGACAAAGGTAGAAAAAAAGAAGGAAGAAAAAACCAAAGAGAATGGGAAAGAGGAAAAGGTGATCGACGAACCGGTTGAAACAATTAAGGCAAGTACCGGAAAATTGGGTGGCCCCAAGGTGGTTGGTAAAATCGACTTGCCGGTTGAAAAAGAAAAAACGAAAACTGAATCGCGGGATCGAAAGAAAAGAAAGCGTATCAAAAAGGTCAATGTTGAAAAACAGGCCAAAGCAACCCAGGGGAAAAAGACAAAGGGAAAAAAAACGGAGAAACCCCAAGTCACCGAAGAGGAAATTCAAAAGGAAATTAAAGAAACATTGGCCCGTCTCCAAGGTGGTGGGAAAAGTAAGGGAGCTAAGTTTAGAAGAGAGAAAAGAGCAAACATTGCAGAGAAAAAGGCCGAGGAGATGGAACAGGAAGAAATTGAAAAAGGCATTCTTAAATTAACCGAGTTTGTCACAGTTTCTGAGTTGGCGAGTATGATGAATGTTTCACCCACTGAGGTTGTCGCATCTTGTATGACACTCGGTATTTTTGCGTCAATCAATCAACGACTGGATGCAGAAACCATCCAGGTAATTGCATCTGAGTTCGGCTTTGAAACTGAATTTATCAGCGCAGAGGTACAAGAATCCATTGTCATCGAAGAGGATCAGGAAAGTGATCTTGAAGCTCGCCCGCCAATCGTTACGGTAATGGGTCATGTTGACCATGGTAAAACATCATTGCTTGATTACGTTCGATCTACCAATGTGATAGAAGGTGAAGCCGGGGGCATTACGCAACACATCGGTGCCTACTCCGTGGTAACCGAGGGCGGAAAGAAAATAACATTCCTTGATACTCCGGGTCACGAGGCTTTTACCGCTATGCGTGCTCGGGGTGCTCAAGTGACAGATATTGCTATTATTATTGTCGCGGCGGATGATGATGTAATGCCTCAAACGAAAGAGGCAATTTCGCACGCACAAGCAGCGGATGTCCCAATGGTATTCGCGATTAACAAAATTGACAAGTCCGGGGCTGATCCCAATAAGGTAAAGGAGCAACTTTCAGGAATGAACATTTTAGTTGAAGAGTGGGGAGGTAAATTCCAATCTCAAGATATCTCAGCTAAAGAAGGAACAAATATTGAAGAATTGCTTGAAAAAGTACTCCTTGAAGCAGAAATGCTCGATCTTAAAGCAAATCCTAATAAAAATGCGATCGGAACGGTCGTTGAGGCGACCTTGGATAAAGGAAGAGGATATGTAACAACTGTTCTCGTATCTGCAGGAACCCTGCATGTTAGTGATAATATCATCGCCGGACAAAATTTCGGTAAGGTAAAGGCCATGCAGAATGAGAAAGGTCAGGAAATTGAAGAGGCCGGACCTTCCACACCGGTTTCTGTTCTTGGGTTTAATGGTGCGCCGTCCGCAGGTGATGAATTCCATGTCCTTAAGGATGAAAAAGAAGTGAAACAAATTGCATCTAAACGTGAGCAACTTCATCGTGAACAGGGTCTTCGAACGCAAAAACATATTACGCTTGACGAAATTGGTCGTCGAATTGCAGTAGGAGATTTCCAGGAATTGAACATTATTGTTAAAGGTGATGTTGATGGCTCCATCGAAGCGCTCTCCGATTCATTATTGAAATTAACGACCGAAAAAATCCAGGTTAATATCATTCACAAGGCTGTGGGTCAGATTTCAGAAGCCGATGTTACTTTGGCCTCGGCTTCTGACGCGATTGTGATAGGATTTCAGGTACGACCGTCAGCTCTGGCAAGAAAATTAGCCGAAAAGGAAGAAATAGATGTTCGTCTTTATTCGGTTATCTATCAGGCAATTGACGAGGTTAAAACCGCCATGGAAGGGATGTTGGCACCTGAATTTAAAGAAGAAATTCTTGGTTCAGCCGAAATTCGAGAAACATTCAAAATTACCAAGGTTGGAACCATCGCAGGTTGCTTCGTAACAGAAGGTGTTATTTTGCGAAATGCAGACGTCAGAATAATTCGCGAAGGAATTGTTATTTACACCGGAGAACTGGGCTCTTTGAAACGATTCAAAGATGATGTGAAGGAGGTAAAAAACAATTACGAATGCGGGCTGAATATTGATAAATTCAACGACATCAAAGTCGGAGACGTTGTCGAAAGCTTCCATCAGATTGAGGTAGCAACCAAACTTTAGAAAATTATTCCCGGTCTTGTTCTCGTACGGCATTCAAGCCGTGCAGACAATCATTATTCAGAGCTGTGGGTTTTAACCCGCAGCATTTTCGGTCGAAAGCTTCCATCAGATTGAGGTAGCAACCAAACTTTAGAAAATTATTCCCG
>CAZCAD010000005.1:14279-20937 GCA_964496525.1 uncultured Flavobacteriales bacterium
GTCTTGTTCTCGTACGGCATTCAACCAGCTTAGATTATCATCTTAAATTGTCCTGGGATTTACCCCACACACAAAATCACCCCCCAACAATGTCCAGCGTCTCCAGACTCGGCAACTGAATTTTATCCTTAATGACAATCGATGTAGGAAACATCATAAGCACTTCAGCCTTAAGACCTTCGGCCTCCAGTTTTGTTCTGAAATTGCCGACACGTACCCGATAATTCGGCGCGACATAGTCAACATACGTCTGATGCTCCGGATAAAGTGAAATGAAAGTCGCTTTCTGTTGCTCGGAGACTGTCTTTTTCTGATCAAAAAAGATCATAACTCTGTAGCCGTCCATCTTTACCCCTTCCAAAGTTTCTTGATCCATTATTAAAAACTCACCGATTTTAGCCAATCTCGCATCTTCATGCAAATTAACTTTTCCATTGTTTCTGCTGAAGTCCAATTTTAAAGCAGCATTTGTTCGCAAGCTATCAATGGAACCTGATGAATCCGGATAACTCAACCAATCCCTCTGGCCCCAAACAGGGCCAAAAACACAAGAAGAAATTAGTAAAAACACAAGCCTTTTCATCGCTTCAAATTTCGTATTAACAAAAGTATCAAAATCGAGAATTTTTACCCTAATTTATGCGCTTTATTTTCCACATTTTTATTCATCGCTGACCTCAAATGATTATGCCGTAAGACTTTCCAATTATTCGCTTATTTAGAATCATTTTAAATTAACTCCCATTGCTTGAAAAAGTACCTCTACGTCAGTTCTAACACGGACAATCTGCTATTTTTGTAAGGTACCACAGGTCTCGATTAACCCTGCAAAAAAGATAAAAATTTTGCAAATGAAAATATCTAAAATGTTTATCTCTCGGAGATTCAAGTTGTTAGCTCTAACAATTTTAACTTTCATTTCATTCTCTCACAACATTCATGCCCAAGGTGACGCTTCTAAAGGGGAAAAGCTCTTTAACGGGAACTGTGCTTCCTGCCACTTTCCGCATAAAGATATGACCGGACCGGCGCTTCAAGGTGCCAGAGATCGCTGGATCGAGAATTCATCCGAGGAAATGATGTATGAGTGGGTACGAAATTCTACTTCGGTTATTGATCGCGGAGACGCTTACGCAATCGGACTATTTGCCAAGTTTGGAACAGTAATGACAGCGCAAAACGTTTCTAATCAGGACATTGATGATATTATGGCATACGTTGAAGGCTATGTGCCTCCTGTGGGGGATATAGCCGCAACCGGTGGAGCTGTTGCTGGAGAAGAAGAGTCAAGCAACACTATTTGGTGGATTTTGGCCACCTTATTTGTGATTGTTATTGTTTCAGCCGCTTCGGCAAAAAGCAGCCTGAAAAAACTATCCGACAAACAAGACGGGATTGAAGCAACCGAGGATGAGACCTGGCAAATCAACTTCAGAAGATGGGCGTGGGCACATCGGGGCTGGGTAGGTTTTACAACCTTTGTGGTAGTAATTTTTGGTCTTGCAATAGGAATGGTTGATATGTTGCAAATTGGAGTTTTCGAAAATTATAAACCGGAGCAACCGATCGCCTACTCCCATGAACTTCATGCCGGAAAATTAGGTATAGATTGTAAGTACTGTCATAACTCAGTAATGAAATCAAAACATGCCGGAATTCCGACAGTGAATGTTTGTATGAATTGCCACAAAACAGTTGATGAAGGATCTACAACCGGCAAAGAAGAAATTGCAAAAATTTACGACGCTGCAGGATACGATGCGGATACAAAAACGTATACCGGAGAGACCAAGCCGATAAAATGGGTCAAAGTCCATAACCTTCCTGATCATGTTTATTTCAATCACTCTCAGCATGTGAATGTTGGAAAACTCGATTGCAAAAATTGTCATGGTAATATGAAAAAGGAAACTGTGGCCAGGGTGATGACCACAAGGGACCTTAACAATGTGGGTGTTACAGATGATGATTACGAAGAAAATACAGTGAAATTTACTCGACCGGTTTTAACAATGGGTTGGTGTATAGAATGTCACAGAAATTCAACTGTGGATATAGCTAATGCTCCTGAAGGAAGTTATTACAACATGATTCACACACGACTGATGAACGATCAAAGAGCTTACAGAACCTATCTCGAAGATGACGTAGTTTCAGTAGCAGACTTGGGTGGACAGGAATGTGCGAAGTGTCACTATTAATTTGAACAAAGAGGCTTTAAATAGATATGGGAACAACTAGAAAATATTGGAAAGATCTCGATGAAGCAAATCAAACTCCGGAATACTTGGAGGCTGCGAAAAACGAGTTTCCTGCGGAACTAAGCGTTGACGAGTTTTTGGCAGATGATAAACTTCAAGAATCATCTACAGGCCGTAGAGATTTTCTGAAATTCTTAGGATTCAGTGTAGCGGCTGCAACTCTGGCAGCTTGTGAGGCACCGGTTATCAAATCGGTTCCTTACGTGGTAAAACCTGAAGAAATTACTCCGGGAATCGCCAATTGGTACGCTTCAACTTATTATGACGGTTCATCTTATGCCAGTATTTTGGTCAAGAGCAGGGAAGGCCGTCCAATCCATCTGAAAGGAAATAGAGATTACGGAATTTCCTCCGGAGCAGTAAATGCCCAAATTCAAGCCTCCGTTCTTTCTCTTTACGATAGCCAAAGACTTAGCGGTCCAAAAGGCGGAGAAGGATGGAAAAGTATTGATAATGACGTAAGAAAGCAATTGAAAAAAATTGCGAAATCAGGAAAAAAGATCGTTCTCCTTTCTAATACGGTTTGCTCACCTTCGGGCGGATCTGCTATAATAGAATTTCAGCAGGCGTTTGTTGATTCCAGACCTGCTCCGGATGATCAGAATCCTGATTTAGTAGAAGGAGGAGGCGAAGATGTCATGCCAATGATGGCTGATGGGCCGGTCAAACATATTCAATATGATGCGATTTCATACAGTGGAATCAGGGAAGCGAATTTAGAGTCTTTCGGTCAAAGGGTCATTCCTGATTATGACTTTGCACAAGCAAAAGTTATTGTTTCAGTAGCTTGCGATTTTTTGAATTCATGGGTGTTCCCGACAAGATTCGTTGGCGGTTATACAGCAAATAGAAATCCGGATCATAAATGGATGTCGAGACATCATCAGTTCGAAACGAACATGTCTATGACGGGTTCTAACGCTGACATTCGTGGAATGATCACACCTGCAGAACAAGGAAAAGTTCTTGCCCTTCTTCACAAAAAGGTGACGGGTAAGGCAATTGGCGGAATCGAAACCGGAAGTTTGGACAAAGATGTGCAGGAGAAAGTGATAACCGCCGCTGCAGAATTGAAAGCGGCGAAAGGCAGATCACTTGTTGTTGCCGGTTCTAACAGAAAGTCAATTCAGGTAATTGTTAATTCAATCAATCATAAATTAGGAAACTACAAGTCAGTTATCAACCTAAACGATCCTATTAATATGCATCAGTCAGAAGACGATAAGATGCAGGATCTGATAGCTGACATGGATAAGAAAAAAGTGGGAGCAGTGATAATGTGGGATGTGAATCCTGTTTACTCATTATCGGCAGGTGATAGCGAAAAATTTGTAACAGGTCTCGGAAAAGTAGGACTAAGTATTTCAATGTCGCGATATGAAGATGAGACGTCGAAACTATGCACCTATATATGTCCCGACCATCACGCTCTTGAGGCCTGGAACGATTATAATCCAAAAAAGAGCCATTATTCCTTAGCTCAACCAACCATTCGTCCACTCTATAACACAAGAAACTCATACGAATCCTTATTGGTTTGGGCCACAGCCACCAATCACAAAGGAAAAGAAAGTTCGACCTATTATAAATACATCAAAAAATTGTGGTTGAAGCATGGTTTCCCAAATCAATCGACATATCTCGATAAACGATCTTACTGGAACGCCATGGTCCACAATTCTTGTGGAAATATTACCGCAGGGGTTGCTGCTCAAAAGAAATTCAAAGGAAACCTTTCGGCAGCCGGTAAAGCTGAGAAAGGGATTTCGGCTGGTGCCTGGCAAATTGCACTGTACCAAAAGGCCGGTCTTGGAAATGGAAATATGGCGGGTAACCCATGGTTGCAGGAACTGCCGGATCCGGTATCAAAAGTAACCTGGGACAATTACGCAACCATGGCTCCTTCTGATATGCAGGAAATGGACTTGAGCATGAGAATGGGTCAGGAACAACCACAGAACATTATTATAATTAAAGTTGATGGACAGGAAATAAAATTACCTGCCTTCCCTCAACCCGGTCAAAAAAAGGGAACGATTGGTATGGCAGTAGGATACGGACGAGGTAAGGGCGGTGAAAAAATCGGAAAGGGAGCATATCACACAGAGCAGTATGGCGAATGGACCGCAGGCGATAATGGCGGCCGAAAAATGATCGGTCAAAATGCCTTTGCTCTTGCAGCAAGTGGCGCTTGTGAAATCTTCGCCGCTGACATTAGCGCAACTGAGGAAGAATATACTCTTGCAACGACACAGACTCATAGCACAGTCATGGCAAGAAATTCCATTGTCAAAGAAACGACCTTCTCGATTTATAAAGGAGAAGGAAAAGAAGCCTACAATCCTGCATTTAAATTGCATTCAGGATGGAACCATGACGAAAAGCATATAAGTGAATTTGACTTGTGGGACGCACATCCGGTAGAACATGTTGGCCATAGATGGGGAATGACCATCGACCTAAACTCATGCATTGGCTGCGGTTCCTGTTTGATTGCCTGTCAATCTGAGAATAATGTACCGGTGGTTGGTAAAGATGAAGTTAGACGATCACGAGAGTTGCACTGGATTCGGATTGATAGATACTATGCTTCAGATGTTGAGCCAACAGTAGGAACAAGAGACAAAGAAAAGTTCAACGAAGGTGGATTTGATGCCTTGGAAATTCCATCGGAAAATCCGAAAGTAATATTCATGCCAATGCTTTGTCAGCATTGTACACACGCTCCATGTGAAACTGTTTGCCCGGTTGCGGCAACCACTCACTCAAATGAAGGCTTGAATCAAATGGTTTATAACAGATGTATCGGAACAAGGTATTGTGCGAACAACTGTCCTTATAAAGTAAGAAGATTTAACTGGTTTAATTATCCAAGCTACAGAAAATTCACCGAAATCAATCCTGCACAGGATGATCTCGGACGAATGGTTCTGAATCCTGATGTTGTGGTTAGAACAAGAGGTGTGATGGAAAAATGTTCATTCTGTGTTCAGAAAATTCAGGCCGGTAAGCTGGTCGCAAAAAAAGCGGATAGACCGGTGAGTGATTCGGATATTACAACTGCCTGTGAAGATTCTTGTCCGACCAATGCAATCGCATTTGGCGATTGGAACGATGTAGACTCCGAAGTGAGAAAGGGCTCTCAAGAAGACAGAGCTTATCAGGCACTTGAAGATGTTGGGGTTAAACCGAGTATATGGTATAAAGTAAAAGTGAGAAATGAGGAGAATGAGGCCCTGGCGGCAATCCAGCAATCTGATGATCATGGTGGTGGTCATGAAGGTGCGGAAGAAGAAGGACACCATGATGACGGTCATCACAAAGGAGACCAAGACGGGCATTAATTGAATAGAGAATTTAGATACTGTAAAACTTAGCAAGAATGCATAAAGAAGCATCAATAAGACAACCGCTAATATTAGGTCACAAATCCTACCATGACATCACCGAGGATGTTTGCAGACCAATAGAATCGAAGCCACCGAAAACCTGGTACATCATGTTCGGCTTTGCCATGCTTGTCGCTCTTTACGGTATAGGATGTATATGCTATCTTCTGGGAACCGGAATCGGAGCCTGGGGTCTGAATAAAACAGTAGAGTGGGCTTGGGACATTACCAATTTTGTATGGTGGATTGGTATTGGTCATGCCGGAACACTTATTTCTGCGGTACTACTTCTGTTCCGTCAACGATGGAGAATGGCAATTAACCGTTCAGCTGAGGCGATGACAATTTTTGCCGTATTTATGGCAGGCCTTTTCCCGCTTGTTCACATGGGAAGATTATGGGTCGGATACTGGGTAATGCCAATACCAAATCAATTTGGCTCGCTCTGGGTGAACTTTAATTCACCGCTTCTGTGGGATGTATTCGCGATATCAACTTATTTATCGGTGTCAGTTATATTTTGGTATATCGGTCTCATTCCTGATTTTGCGACAATCAGAGATAGAGCAATAAATCCTATTTCCAAGAAAATGTATTCAATCTTATCATTTGGATGGTCGGGACGAGCCAAACACTGGAATCGGTTTGAAATCGTCTCGATAGTACTGGCCGGACTTGCAACACCGCTTGTATTCTCCGTTCACTCGATTGTATCATTTGACTTTGCCACCTCGATCGTTCCCGGATGGCATACAACCATTTTCCCACCCTACTTTGTTGCCGGTGCGGTGTTCTCCGGATTTGCCATGGTACAAACCTTATTGTTGGTATTGAGAAAGGCAATGAAACTCGAAGCCTACATTCATGTTAAGCACATCGAGTACATGAATATTGTCCTCATAGTAACCGGTTCTATTGTCGGTATCGCATATTTATCCGAACTGTTCATGTCTTGGTACTCGGGTGTCGAATATGAATCGTACGCATTTTTAAATAGAGCAACAGGGC
>CAZCAD010000006.1:0-2253 GCA_964496525.1 uncultured Flavobacteriales bacterium
CCTCGGTTGTTGAGTTAAGCCTCAGAAAATATTATGTTCTGTTCTTTTTCCTTGATGAAAAAGAACCAACGAAATCATGGGCCCGACGAAAGCAACTTAGCTTGCTTTGCAAAACGCTCCATTACCTTGGGTAAACTCGCAAACGCCGCGAGCAATTTTTTCTTTGAAAAAATTGGCGGCTGAGCTCAGACAAACCCGCGGTGGCCATTGCGCTTATTTGAGCAAGCACAGTTCCTTTCGATGGCCCGGACCTTTTTCTTTCTATCAATGTTTCTCCTCCGTGATATAATTTTTTGCAAGCTATCCTACGAGTTCAAAGATATCTTCCAATCCAAAATCTTCAAGGGGTAAAAGTTGAAATGCCTGTTTCTAGGAAGTCTCCCCTGCCGATAGGTCGAAGACTGACCAAAAAGCTCACCCCCTGCGATCATCCAGGATGAGCTAATTTCAATAAGAATATTAGAGTATCTTACTTAATTCGGAATCCCAAGGTCAGCATGTACCGTGAATTCTTGATGTCCAGTTCGGCGTGACTTCCATTGATACTGGAATCGTAAGCATAATAATCCTGCTTGAGGGTTTTTAAAACAAATGCAGCATCCATATAAAAGGTGCCGAAGTTGTAGCCCAGTCCCCCGGTGTAAAAGATCGATGGATATTGAACATTTCTACTTGACTCTTTATAAGGTGAAGGATAATAGGCAAATCCGCCTCGAACATAAGCTTGCTTTCTTACTCTTGCTTCTATTCCAATCTTAAAGTTGACAACCGAACGATAAATATTCTCAATTTGGCTATTCTCGGTCGAGAAGCTGTAAGGTGCCGGACTGTAACGCTTATCGGAAAGTGAGGCTCCTGTGTAATCCACAAACTCTACTTCACCTCCAATTGACCCTAGCTTTTTTAAGACAAGCCCAATTGATGCACTCGCTCTAAACGGTGTCCGAACTTTGTAATTGTAATTTCCCGTTGGAATGTTGCCGGGTGAGATAGTTTTTTCGGGAAATGAAGTATCGTCCGTATTTGCGCTCATATTATTTGACCAGTAATCTTTTAAAAAGAATAAGGTGGGGGTCTGAGCAGCAATTCCAATTCGTATCCAGTCCGTTGGAAGAATGATAATACCGGCTCGAACATTGTAGCCCCAACCCTTAATTTCCAGATCTCCGGTATATCTAATGCTGTTTAGCCAAAGGCTGTCAACCGTATATGCTTCATTATGTTCATAATTTTCTGAATACTTAACTCGTGTCATATTAACCGATCCACCGATAAAAAGCTTATTCGCGTAATTACCACTCATGGTCAAATTGTACTCAGACATTCCGCCTTTTCTCTTGATGGTTCTGTCATGAACAGCTTGTCCGGCATTGAATTGAGTGACGTAGGTGTTGCTCGATCCTCCTGTAGGATCCATGGCATAGACATCATAGGCCAATCCGGCTCCAAATGGAAAAGCGTCATAGATCAGACTATCCGGTGTGCCATTCGCCTCGTTTATGAATGAATGAATGATTGATGAATCCGCTGTACCGCTGTACCTGAATCGGTCTTCAAAAGTTTGAATTCGATTATATCCCAAGCCCATGGTTAAACCAAACCAGTTGCTGTATTTATTGGGATCCATGTTGTAGGCCTTGATATATGAAAGAGAATTGTACTTCGCTGCGAGACCTCGCTCATTTATATTCGTTCCATAAAAAGTCCCTTTAGAAGTGGGATTTTCAAGGCTGAAGGAAGTCGCAAAATTTGATCGTTTGAACCTTGCTAATCCGGCCGGATTAGATAAGACATTCGAATAGTCTCCGCCGAGTGCCGACATCGCTCCGGCCATGCTCATGTTTCTGGCTGATCCTCCGAAATAAAGCTGAGAGTATCGAAGAGCATCCTCTTCATTTTGTCCATAAGTTAGGGAGGATGATAGTAAAATCACCCCGAGATAAATTAACTTTTTCATCATTTACCTCCTTCTGGATGAACTTCCACTTGACTTAGATCCACCGCCTGAAGAACGACTTGAACTTCCGCCACTCGAGCCGCTACTTGAGCGACTGGAGCTTCCACTGCTCGAGCGACTTGATCCTCCGCTGTATGAACCTCCGCCCCGCTTAGAAGAACCACTATTGTAGCCTCCGCCTCGATTGGATGATCCATGACTCGATGTGCCTCGTTTATATCCCGAATTGTTTGATCTTGAGCTTGACCCACTACTACCTGAATTATATCCTCTGTTGGAATATCCACTGTTGGAAT
>CAZCAD010000006.1:2353-3491 GCA_964496525.1 uncultured Flavobacteriales bacterium
CTGTTGGAATATCCACTGTTGGAATTGCCCCTCAAGGGCTTGGTACGGTTAGTTGTGCCACTATTATTACCGTTATTGTTGTAATATTTATTTCCCGAATACTTATTCGATCCTGAATTGGTGTTTCGTCCTGCCGTACTGTTTGAGGATGTAGCAGGCTTGAATTTGCCGGATGAATTTGCATTACTGCTTCCAAAACCGTCATTCTTCGCAGTTGTTGAGAACTGATTGTCCGCCGGTCTGAACGTATTTGTGTTGGTCGCCGTAGTAGATGGTCTGTCAACTTTGTTGGAAGCAGAATTTGTTGAACCATTTGTTGCGAAACCATTTGTCGCAGTTTGGGATTCATTATTCGCTTGAGGCTTAGTCGTATTATCTGCACCGACTAAACCGGAACTCGCAGACTGACCATTTAAGTTATTAGTAGGTTTAACAAAGTTGTTGCTCGCGTTATTGTCATTTTCAATCGGTTTGGTTTTTTGAACATTTCCAATTCCGTTGGCAAGTGTCGAACCGGTTGCCATTTGATCAACTCCATAAACAGAGGACAATAACTCACTGTCCTGAAATGCAGGGAATGGTTTGTTGACCGTCTGGTTGACCGTTGCAATTGTATGCTCGAATGTAGAGTTCGCAGATGAGGTTGTGGAAGAAGCCATTCCTCTGTGACCATAATAGTTATTTGAGGCTACATTATTATTATCATTTGCTCCGCCATTTGCAGAATTCACCCAGTAATTTGAGTTGCTTGGATTATTCCAGTTACCGTAATAGGCATATCCCCACGGATCCCAGTAATTACCATAACCGTAACCATATCCATTACCCCAAGAGTTCCAATGATGATGGTGGTGATGGTGTCCCCAACTGTTCCATGGATCGTACCAGCCATTATAGTAACCCCCATATCCGCCATACCAACCACCATAGCGATGGTTACTGTAACCATAATAACTCCAAGGCTGATAATTATAACCTCCGTAAGCCCAAGGACTTGGGCCAAAATAGTTGTAATTATTTCTCCATCCACTATTAAAACCGTTGTTGAAACCACCATTAAAACCGTTGTTAAAACCGTTGTTGAAACCGTTGTTGAAACCGTTGTTGAAACCGTTGTTGAAACCGTTGTTGAAACCGT
>CAZCAD010000006.1:3591-12551 GCA_964496525.1 uncultured Flavobacteriales bacterium
AAACCGTTGTTGAAACCGTTGTTGAAACCGTTGTTGAAACCGTTGTTGAAACCGTTGTTATAGCCACCGCCATAACTGTCATCCGCATAATAAGAACCACCTAATGGCGACATCGATTGCCTTTTTTGTTGAGAAGAACTATCTATCTCAACATCATAGGTGTTTTCTTGATTTTTAATGTAATCCCGGTAACCAAAGTCATCATTTTCCTTGGCCACTTTTTTCTCCGGTCTAACCGCTGCCACATAGGTGTCGTCGTACACTTCTTTCGTTCCAGAACAAGAAGCTAACAAAGCTATGGGTGCGATCATCAGTATTAACTTTTTCATAGCGCTTTAGATTTGGAATGGATAAAACTTTAACTATTTTTGCTTTCGTTCGAAAAAGTTACAAAAACTATACCAAAAATGTCCGAAAAAATAAAAAAACGTGAAGAAGATTATTCACAGTGGTATTTGGACGTTATAAAAGTGGCTGATTTAGCTGAGCATTCGGACGTTCGCGGATGTATGATAATAAAACCCTACGGATACGCGATTTGGGAGAATATGAAGGCCCATTTGGACAAAATGTTCAAGGAAACGGGGCATCAAAATGCATATTTCCCTCTTTTCGTACCCAAAAGTATGTTCGAGGCTGAAGAGAAAAATGCCAAAGGTTTTGCCAAAGAATGTGCTGTTGTTACTCACTACAGATTAAAAAATAATCCGGATGAGGAGGGCAAGTTGATGGTCGATCCTGAAGCAAAGTTGGAAGAGGAATTGGTGATCAGGCCAACATCCGAAGCAATTATCTGGAGCACCTACAAAAAGTGGATTCAATCCTATAGAGATTTACCACTGCTGATAAACCAATGGGCAAACGTTGTTCGTTGGGAAATGAGGACTCGCTTATTCTTGCGAACAACTGAATTTTTGTGGCAGGAAGGACATACGGCGCACGCAAGTCGACAAGAGGCAGTGGAAGAGACCGAGCAGATGATAAAAGTATATGCGGACTTTGCGGAAGGATGTATGGCAATGCCGGTTATTATCGGTCTTAAATCTGAAAGTGAGCGCTTTGCGGGAGCGGAAGAAACATACTGTATAGAAGCATTAATGCAGGATGGAAAAGCTTTGCAGGCAGGAACATCTCACTTTTTAGGACAAAATTTTGCGAAGGCCTTTGATGTCAAATTTGCGGACTCGGAAGGAAAACAAGACTTCGTTTGGGCAACTTCCTGGGGTGTTTCGACACGGCTAATAGGTGCACTGATTATGGCGCACTCGGACGATTTAGGTCTTGTATTACCACCCAAACTGGCACCAATTCACGTTGCTATCATACCAATTTACAAAGGTGAAAAACAACTTGCCAAAATTTCAAAAGAGCTGAAGCCTTTAATCGATGAACTAAAATCAGCCGGACTTTCAGTTAAGTTTGATGATGATGATAACAGGCGTCCGGGTTGGAAATTTGCAGAGTATGAAGCGAAAGGAGTTCCGGTTAGATTGGCTATTGGTCCGAGAGATCTGGAGACCGGCGAAATAGAAGTGGCACGTAGAGATACGCAAGAAAAAGAAACTATTTCTTTAACTGCTGCAGCACCTCATGTGATTAAGTTAATGGAAGAAATTCAGGAAAACCTCTATAATAAGGCGCTGGAATTTCGAACTAACAACATTCAAAAGATAGATGACTATGAAGAATTCAAGAAGAAACTTGAATCGAATTCAGGATTCTATTTGGTCCATTGGGACGGTACAGCCGAAACGGAAGATTTAATAAAGAAAGAAACGAAGGCTACAATTCGATGCATTCCAATAGACGGAGAAAAAGAAGATGGTAAGTGTATTTACAGTGGAAAGCCGTCTAAGGAGCGAGTATTAATGGCAAAAGCTTACTAACAATGGATTTGGAAGAGGAGAAAAAAATTCTGGTTAAACTTTTGAAGGCCAAGACCGGTCTGAAGCAAGACATCTCTGTGAATTCCCAAAAGTGGTTCAGGATATTTAAGCAGGAGATCAAGGCATCAATCGAAATGATTAAATCGGACCTTTCAGACGAACGAGTGCGTTTGAAATATGTCGACAAAGGTGATAGTGAAGCGCATTTATATATTGGAAGTGACATTTTAGTCTTCTACCTTCATTCAAATGTTTTTAAATTCAGTGACAAAGATTACAACTCTCAAACTTCCTATGTAAAAGACAATCCCACTAATGCGTATTGTGGCATCATAAACATTTATAATTTTCTGGCAGATTCTTATGAATATAATCGACCCAAGGACCATGGGTATTTAATCGGTCGAATATTTATTAATTCAGAAGATCACTTTCTTGTTGAGGGAAAAGGGCAGTTGGATTTTCTTTACAGAAATTTTATGCAGCAAGTAATCAGTGATGAGATGATTCGGGATATCATCCTTCGAGCAGCCATTCATGCCATTGACTTTGACCTCTTAACCCCTCCATATCAAGCTGTTCAACAAGTAACTGTATTTGACATGCAAACCCTGTCTCAAAGCTCTAAACTTAAAACCGGAAAGAGACTAGGTTTTAAATTCCAGGCCGAAACTGATCTTCCTGATTCGGAAATCGATATTTAAGGTCAAATACTGAGCATAAAATTTTCATTTTTTCCCTTGTATTAAAAAATTTTAGAGATATATTTGCAGCCGCCTTTTGCCGCCTGCCTACCGGTAGGCAGGGCACATAAACCGGCAGGCAGGTCGGCATTGCCCAAAAGGCTTGTCGCTATTCACTTTAACCGCCAGACGGCAGGATGTGAAAAGGCCCATTCGTCTAGTGGTTAGGACGCCAGGTTTTCATCCTGGAAACAGGAGTTCGATTCTCCTATGGGCTACGAAATAAATTATTAAAAACAGAGGATTATGGCTAACCATAAATCAGCTTTAAAAAGGATTCGTTCTAACAACGCCAAGCGTCTAAGAAACCGATACCAGCACAAGACCACCAGAAATGCGATCAAAGTGTTGAGAGAAACCACTAAAAAAAAGGAGGCCGCAGAATTGTTTCCAAAAGTGGCATCTATGTTGGACAAATTGGCAAAAAGGAACATTATCCATAAGAATAAAGCTGCAAATTTAAAATCAAAGCTTGCGGCTCACGTAACTGGGCTCAAGTAAGCGATATTCTTTATAAATATGAATGTTGAGGGCCGTTCTTCTCATCCACCTCAGGCGGATAGAATGAGGGTCTTTTTTTTGTAAGATGGACGTACAAATCGAAGATTCCTGGAAGACAAGAATGTCAGTTGAATTTGATAAGCCCTACTTCAAAGAATTGGTTTGGAAAGTGAAGGAAGCTTATCAGAAAAACGAAGTGTGGCCAAAAGGCGGCCATATTTTTAATGCGTTCAATAAATGTCCTTTTCCTAATCTGAAGGTCGTGATATTGGGGCAAGATCCATATCCAACACCCGGACATGCACACGGTCTCTGTTTCTCAGTTGCGGAAAATGTTTTTCCATTCCCAAAATCATTGAATAATATTTTTAAAGAGATCAAGGATGATCTGGGTAATGAAGTTCCCGACAGTGGAAGCCTGGAGAGCTGGGCCGAACAAGGCGTGTTTCTATTGAATACGGTTTTAACGGTCAATGCTCATGAAAGTAATTCGCACAAAGAATTTGGTTGGGAGCGTTTCACAGATGAAGTGATTAGAGCCATCTCAGATCAAAAGGAAAAGGTTGTATTTCTTTTATGGGGTTCACAGGCCCAGCGCAAGATGGACATTATTGATACCGAAAAGCACCATATTCTGAAGGCAGTTCATCCATCGCCACTCTCCGCCCATAAAGGATTTTTTGGATGTAAGCACTTCAGCAAGACAAATGAAATACTAATTTCGCAGAAATTGGAGCCAATTCACTGGTAAACAGGATGAAAAAGTATCAAAATGATCTTATTTTACGAACTATTGCGAGAGAGAAAACCGAGCGATATCCGGTCTGGCTAATGCGTCAGGCCGGTCGAATTTTACCTGAATATAGGGCCGTTCGCGAAAGTTTAAGTGGATTTAAAGAATTGGTAAAAACGCCGGAATTGGCCGCAGAGGTTACAATTCAACCGGTTGACATTTTAAAAGTGGATGCGGCAATCATCTTTTCAGATATTCTTGTAGTGCCTGAAGCCATGGGATTAAGCTACCAATTGATAGAAAAAAAAGGACCCTGGTTTGAAAAAACCCTAAAAAATGAAGGAGATCTTGATCTTATTTCAGCCGAAATTGATGTCGAGGACCGATTGAGCTATGTTTTTGAAGCTATTAAGTGTTCAAAGCGAGAATTAAACGGCAGAGTTCCATTGATTGGCTTTTGCGGGGCTCCTTGGACCATCTTATGTTACATGACTGAAGGTCAAGGATCTAAAACCTTTTCTAAGGCCAGGAAAATGTTGTTTCAGCAGCCCGAATTGGCTCATGAAGTATTAAATCGAATTACAAAGGTTACTATCCAATATTTGCGACATCAAGTAGCAGCCGGTGCTGATATTATCCAAATATTTGATTCATGGTCTGGAATACTTGGCCCAGCTGAATATTCTGAGTTTGGAATGAAATATGTAAGGATGATCTGCGAGGCAGTAAAGGATGTTCCTGTAACAGTTTTCGCAAAAGGTGCGTATTATGCTAGAAAAGAGTTGAGCGAACTAAATTGCGAGACAATCGGATTAGACTGGAACATGGACATCAGGGAGAGTCGTCAAATAATTGGTGATGATAAGACTCTCCAAGGCAACCTCGATCCATGTACGCTTTATTCTGATTTTAAGATAATAGAAAGTAAAACAAAGAACATGCTAAATTCTTTTGCTAATAACAGGCATATTGCTAATTTAGGCCACGGTGTTTATCCAGATACTGACCCTGAAAAAGTAAAGTGTTTTATTGAAACCGTAAAAGAATTTTCGATCAATTAAAAACGAAAAGATGATGAAAAAGATAGCGATCTCAATTATTGTGTTGTGCTGCGGACTTGTTGCAAATGGACAGGCCGCTTATGACGAGATGGTAGAAAACGGAAGTTTTGAAGAAATTCTCGGAAAATTAAAACGAGGGGGGGGAATTTCCATAGCCGTGGGTTGGATGTCTCCAACCAAAACAGCTGCCGATTTATATTCGACAAAAGTGAAAGTAGATTGGGGTACTCCCGATAATGTCATGGGAAGTGAAGAACCGCAGGACGGTAAAAATTATGCCGGTTTGAGAGTCTTCAGTTATAATGATAAGGAGCCTAGAAATTACATTTCTACTAAGCTGAAATTGCCTTTGCGTAAAAACGGTAAGTATTGCATAAAATTCTACGCGAGTCTTTCTGAAGGATCGAAATATGCTTCAAATAACTTAGGTGTAAATTTCTCAAAGAAACAATACAATATTATGAGGACCGATCGATTATGACGGTGACTCACCTGCGGCATAAGGACAATCTCGTTTTTAACGGCTTGTTTGGCTGGGATGAAATATGTGGAGTTTACGACGCCAGAGGCGGTGAGAAGTTCATGACGCTTGGCAACTTCACATCGAATGGTGAGACGACTAATGAGCGTTTAAAAAAACCAAAAGGATATATGGGGCAACAAGTCGTTAGTGCTTACTATTACATCGATGCCGTTTCTGTAAAGATGATTGACAGCGATGACGAATGCCAGTGCGAGGCAGACGCAGCAGTGGTTGAAGTTTCGATTATTTATGAAGAAGCTCCGATCAATGCGGATGGAATGAAGCCGGGAATAGTGGCACAATTTACCACCTGTTACTTTGGTTACGGGGATACGGAACTAACCCATAGTGATGAAGGACATCTTAACAATATTGCGCAAATCTTAACCGAGAATACAGGTAAAATCATGATCACTTCTCACTTGGATTCTGACGAGGCAGAGGACGACAGACACACAGGTCTTGGAGAAGAGAGGACTCAGGTTGCCAAAGATTACTTACTCGCTAAAGGAATTGATGCTACAAGAATAATGGTGGAAAATAAGTTGGATGAAGAGCCCAAAGATCAATCCGGCACCGAATTGGGACAAGCCAAGAATAGACGCTTGACCTTCACTTACATAAAATAGTTGTTCCGGTAAAAAATTTAAAAAACCGTCCTGACATTTATCGTCAGGGCGGTTTTTTTTTGTTCATCACCACACTTCGACTTTTTTTTCCATTTTTGTACAACCGATATGATTAAAAAGGGAGATAAAAGAACAATGAACGCCTGGGCGTTCTACGATTGGGCTAATTCCGTGTACCCATTGGTTATTTCTACGGCCATCTTTCCGATATTTTATGAGACGGTTACCTCTAAGATTGGAACCGGACCAAATGCTGACGAAATTATTTTCTTTGGAAGCGCAATTAAAAACACCGTCCTCTATCCCTACGTAGTAGCGGCATCATTGTTAATGGTGTGCATTTTGTCGCCCATTCTTTCGGGAATAGCTGATTACTCCGGATCCAAAAAGAGATTTCTGCAATTCTTTTGTTATCTCGGTGCCTTAGCAACCGCTTCCTTATTCTTCTTCGATCCAACACAGATGGAATTAGGAATGCTCAGTTTATTCCTTGCCAGCCTGGGCTTTTGGAATAGCCTGGTATTTTACAATGCTTATTTACCCGAAGTAGCCGAGCCGGAAGATCAAGATCGACTGAGTGCTAAGGGATTCTCGATGGGTTATGGAGGCGCAGCAAAACTTTTAATTGCATGTTTAATTGGAATCAAGGTGTTTGATATGCCTGCCAAGTATGCATTTATTTTAACCGGTCTTTGGTGGATGGGATTCAGTCAGATAACCTATCGGCGCCTGCCCAGGTCCGGCAGTAAAAACAAAATCACCAAGAAAATACTGGGAGATGGTTTCAGAGAATTAAAAAAAGTCTTTGGATTTGTGATGTCAACGAAACGACTAAGACGATATATCATTGCCTTTTTCATCTTCAGCATGGGCGTTCAAACCGTTATGCTCATGGCAGTGCTATTCGCGAAAAAAGAAATATTCACAGAGGAAGGATCATCCGGGAATTTAATTATCGCTGTCTTGATCATCCAGTTTATTGCTATTCCGGGTGCGTTTACTTTCAGTAAAATGTCGGCGAAAATTGGAAATATTAAAACACTGGCAATTTCACTGGCAATTTGGGTATTGGGATGTGCCTTTGCGTATTTCTTCGTTTATGACGAACTGAACTTTTATATTTTAGCAGGTGTTGTCGGTTTCGTAATGGGTGGAACTCAGGCATTGTCCCGATCAACCTATTCAAAATTTCTTCCTGAAACAAAAAATACGGCCTCCTTCTTCAGCTTTTATGACATCACCGAGAAGATTGGAATCGTAATCGGAATGGTAATCTTTGGTCTGGTTGAGGCTACTTCAGGCGATATGAGAACTTCGGTTCTGGCCTTAATCGCATTCTTCGCAGTCGGTCTTGTCGCCCTGTTCTTTATTCCGAAAAATGAACGTGAAGATTTGGAAATGGTCTTTAACCCTCCCGAAGTCGCAGATACCACAAGTGGAGAAGCGGAGTCGCAAGCGAAGAATTAATCAAGCACCACAGTTCACACAGAATCGACTCTGCGGAACAAGAATCATACGTTGAATCGGAATCTCAGTCTTACATTTAGCGCAAATTCCAAAGTCCGAATCTCCAACTCTGCTTAATGCGTATTCAAGATTCTTCAATTTTGTCTCAGCCTTACGCAAAGCGGCATCGTTGATGCTCTTATTATTAATCGCATCCATTCGTGAAATTCGACCGATGGCGTCATCCGGTGCAATAGGAGTCGTCACCTCCTTGTACTCTTCAATTTTCTGTCGAGTCTTCTTGATTTCGCTTTTGATCAGCGCCTCAATTTCTTTTTGATCCATTATTAATAAATGTAGTAATTAGGATTGAAGAATTAGGGGCTTGACTGACGCTCGGCTCGTTCCTCACCTCGGTGCAGCCCGGGCTGTCACTACTCGCTTCTCCCGATAAATCGGTCGTGAGCTCAAACAGACCGCTCCATCCCTAAGCCAAACTCTTACTTTTCAACGACCGGCTTGCAGTTTTCCGTGTAGACAGATTTAATGGTTCCACCGGTACTTTTACAAAGATCAAAAAACTGACAGGCTTTGTCCGAATCTCCTAAGGCGTGATAATTCAAACCCAGATTTCTGTAAAACCAATGATGATGCTCACCTCTGGTACCGTAGTCCATGAACATATCAATGGATTTCTGATGTTCGCCTGCCTTCATGAGGTTGTAAGCGTAAAAGTATTTCTCTATCAGCACGGTCACCTTGTAGTCATCCATATCAGTAAGCATGTCCACTCGCTTTTTTGGAGGAATCAATAACGTATTATCTAACCCAAGATTGGTGAAGACCAAATTAGTGTATTTCTGAAAGTCTGAAACTTTATCCCACTTGAGCGCCTCACTTCTGTACAGCCTTATCCCCGCATCTAAGTCTTTAATCAAATCCTCATAAATAAGATCAACGGTATTGATATCCCAGTCTCCTTTTTCTAGTTTCTCCACCAAACGTAAACGATATATTTCAAATAAATCAAAGTGGGTATTGATGAAGTAATTACTAAAAATGTTTGCCGTAAGCGCATAATAGGAAACATCCATGTCAAGAACCGTGCTGCTGATAAAATGCAGCGAATCTCCAAACTGATTTACGTCGAGAAAGATCTGCCCCTGCAGATCAAATTTAGAAACCAATCCACGATTAGAGTTTGTTACATATCGCGGGCCCCTGGAATAGAATCCCCAGGAATGTGTCGGACTGATGAATGCATTGATCTCGTCTCTGAAAATCCGTTTATCCGACCAGACAACCTTCCTGTTTTGAAATCGCTCGTAATGTTTTGATAAATCATCAAAATTCAAAAGAACGCCATTCTCTTCAAAGAAAACTCGGTATCTATTTACTTTCTCTGACGGAAGTAATACCTCATTGTACTGCCAAAACA
>CAZCAD010000006.1:12582-20861 GCA_964496525.1 uncultured Flavobacteriales bacterium
CAATCGTAAAAAAGTCCTCAATTTACTTTGGGGACTTTTTTATAATCATAAAAAAGCATGATGACACTTGTCTCTACGGGCCTGACTTCAACAGAATTGTTATAGTCCAATAGATATTTCAATTCAATTTTGTCGACCTTTTGGCTTGCCGCATCGAAAAAATAAGTGAAGTCAAAATTGATTTTATCCAATTTATGAGATTCGTGCAGAGCTACATAAGGATGACGTTTCAAATCTCCGTTCTTTAGGCGAATACTGAGAATTCGATTTAGATCCGCATCCAACCAAAGCTCACCATCAAACAAATCTGCACCTACTTTTGAACTAAACTTGATTTTGTAGCGACTTCTGTCTAAACCAATCAGAACCAAATCATACTTCTTCTTCAACTTGCGCTTGGATAGCTGCAAGGGGTTATCGGGAAAACTGTTAGACTTCGAATTGATTAAGTCGTAGTTGCATAGAATATCAGTTGTGCTCAGGGATACGAAATAGTCACTTTCAAATTCCGCCATCCCAATCCGCCCATTCTTTAATCCAAGATCAAATACCCCGGAGCCATCCAGCGTGGCATTATAATAACATTCGATTTGCTCCACCGGCTGCGACTTACTCTCCGTTTCTAACATGAAATAGGCCTTGCCAGAGTAATCCGGCATCTTTCTGAGCTTCTTGCGCGCCTCAATAAGCAGATCATACAGAAAATCTTTATCCGCACTGACAACCACCGTCGTTAATTGATTTTCCTTCGGGCGTAATTGGCAAAGAGGATTTTGAATGAATTTTGTGACCGGAATGTACTGAGTATAATAGGACAGATATTTGAAAAGCAAGGTGTCTGAATTCGTACATTCTAGTTGAAAAGCCCCATCCTGGTTGGTCAAAACGCCTTTGGAAGTTCCCTTTATCTTAACGGTACCATATGATAAGGGAGTTCCCGATTCAGCGTCCACGACCTTACCTTTAACCTGTATCTGGGTCTTAGCCGAAAGTGAGATTAAGAGGGTAAATAGAAAAAGACATCTAATTACCATGCATGCGATTTTTGATAAAGGTAAAATATTGGGCTCAATGAATTCATGGAATGAGGACGAGAAGTATAAGTAATTGACTTAAAACCATCTTACTAATTACTTAGATGTACAAAGAAATATATTCCACAAAAGATTTCTAACGCTCAGCAACCAGGAATGTGACAGTACCTCTGAATTCATAGTCGACTCCATCTCGGTCTTTGAATGTCAGAAAGTAAACATAAACTCCTTCTTGATGATAACCGCCGTGCGTCTCATTTAGAGCACGCCAACCTTCATTCGGATCGGTCGTATTGTATATCGCACCGCCCCATCGATCATAAATGGTAAGGTCGTAAGAACTAAAATCATAGAGATTCACAATAGGAAGGAAAACTGTATTAACTCCGTTCAGCATAAATGCATTAGGAATATAGACAACCGGTTCAAGCGTTACGCAAACAACATTCGAAAAGGCTGTTTCTGCAAATCCGTATGAGTTCACATCTTCGACCGCTTCCACTCGATAACAGAACTGCCCTTGAGATTCGAAATAAGCGTTTACGTCATCAACATAAGATCGAATTCCGGGCACTGTTGTCGCAATTGGTGTCTGACCAAAAACCCCGTTTACACCTCGATAAATGTTATAACGAAGAATTTTACCGTCAAAACCGGAATACGCCGTCCAGGCCAAAGTATTGAGCATTTCAACGTCATTGGTATAAACTGATAAATAAGTAGTGGTCGCCACATTACTCACCTCGCCAATTTTACCGCAAGAATCAATCAGATTAATTTTGTAGCTGTAAGGTCCTCTTTCCGGAAAGATGTCCGCATCATAGTAGAAATAATTATTGGCTCCTGCGAAGTTGATGGCATTTATATAATCAAAGTCATTATCATAAGGCCCCAGTCGCTCAATATCGTAGCCATTCACAACGGCCGATCCGTCAGTATATAATCGGACCTCAATTTCATCCGCTAAGGTATGTGAAGCCGCAGAGAGATAATGGAAATTCGGCTGACTCGGTTTAGTTGTATACTGCGTTACCTTGTTGGAGAAAGATTCTTCACCTATGAATGAAACTGCGCGAATTGCATAAATGTAAGTGGCATCGTATCCAAGACCGGTATGGTTGTATTGCAAGGTGCCTGCGCTGAGGTCGACAATTTTTATGAGCGGTGATCCCTGAATGCTCACCCACACTTCGTAATGATCAAGACCCGTTCCCCAACCGTTATATGATGTCCACTTTACCAAGCTTGATTTGGCACAGATATCATAATCCACCGTAGTATAAATCGTGCTGTGCTGTTGACTCTGGGCAGATGTTTGATAAGCCACCGGCACTGTCGATGTCGTGCAAGAATCAAAGGCAGCCACACGGTAGGTCTCTGTACCTAAATCCGCATTTTGCCAAGCTTCTGCAGCAGGATGAGTATAGGTCGTATTAAGTCGACCCCAGACAGTGTCAAATTCTGTCCAAAATCCAATCTCCAGAATGTATATGATGTAACCGTAGGTGTCAGGAGCGGGATTTACGTCCCACTCAATATTGACATCACCATTCGCAGTATCAACCGTTACAAAAGTCATAATCGGTATCTCAGGATTAATTTCATCCGTCAAAACGCCGCCCGGATCATTAGAAGTAGAAGTGCATCCAAACGAATTGCCTACTCGAATTTCGTAGCTCATGAAGGCATCGCAAATATCAATGGTGTCAATCACGAAATTCACTCCATAAGCAACCTCTTGACGTTTGGTCCATACTCCTATAGGATATTCTCTCCACAACTCTTGAGTGATATTGTCGCCTCCGTTCATAGGAACATGAGTGTCATTCCATGTCAGGTTTACTCGACCATCACCCATATCATTCAGTACAGCGAACATAGTTTCCAGGGTATCGGAAGTAACAGAGTTTCCACCACCGCATCCGTATTTGGTATCTACATAATAGTGTTTGGGTCCAATATCACAGGCAGCCCCGAGAACAACGTAGTTCTCCGTTGTAATTCCTGCAACGGCTGAAATAAAACCATCTTCAATTGACCACACTTCGTATTCGTCAAATGATCCACCAACGTTGGTTGTTTGCTCCCAGGTTAAACTGACATCCCCATTCGGCAACACATCAATACAATGCACATCAACAGGATCAATCGGTGATTTGTTCAACAAAGTAATTTTAATCGTTTCGTAGGTTCGTCCCGGTACGGAACAATAGTCATCCTGAACATTCAGGACGAAAGTATAGACTTGTGCATCTTGTTGAACACCATTAGCATCAAGCAAATGTTGACAAGAAGTTTGCCAGTCAAATGTCGTTGTCAGGCCTTGAATACCGGTTATTATCGGACCCCAGCTTAGCGTAGCGCAAGGTGTGTAATCACATCCGCTCAGGGCGTCTGTGAAGTTAGTTCCAAAATAATTTCCCGATGGTTCAAGCGTTACGGTCTGAGGCGTTCCGTCCTGTAGTAGCTCAATGTCATCAATAATAATATCAAAATTTATCAAGTCACCAGCATTGAATGTCGCTTCCCAGGAAGTTCCTGCGGAAAATGGAGGTGTCACCGTTGGAGGTGTATTCACATATCCCGGACATGGAATTACAATCATCTGAATCTCACGATTCACGGTTGATATGCGCTGCCCGTTACGGTAAGAATGGATTGTTTGAACGATTCCAAAGTTTCCGTTGGTGTAGGAAGTAAAGTTAATGGCACCGGTACCGGGGTCCATTGACGCTGCTATATTCGAGGGATTAAAGCCCGGATCGGGCGTGGGATTTGTATAGCTATAGCCGGGCTCAAAAGGAACCGGAATCGGATTAGTTCCCGGATTGAATGCCCCGGTAAAATTGTTGTAAGGAATTCCCCATTCGTAAACGAGCGAGTCATTATCAGGATCAAATGCATTTGGATCGTAAGTAAAATCCACTCCGTTGCAAAGCAGCATGTAAGGATCCTGAGCAAACTGTGGCGAATTGTCAGTACATGGGTTCGCATTACCACCGGCCACATCGTACATCGTGGCCCAAAGCGTTAGTCCGTACAGAGCAGGATCGGTAATATTCGTTAGCCCCCAATTTCTGGAAAATGAATCGTAAGTGAAAGTCCATCCGGCAGCGGGCGGAACTCCACCCAGGAAAATCGGATCAGATCGGTAAATGAATTTTTGAACAGCACCAGGACCTGTTCCTCCGCCAGTTCCAACTCCGCAATCCAACTCCAATGGTCCTCCACCTACTTCGGTACATTGTGGTGACAGATCCGTAGAACTGAACATATTACAAGTGATGCTTGTTACGGTGGAGTGGTTCCAGACTTCGATATCGATTGAAGGATCGACAATTTCCAGTCCGTTGCAATCTCGATAAATCACCAAATCAAACTGAAATTCCCCCGATCCGAGGCAGACCCAAGTGATTTCGCCACCCATAACATGGGACGCAAAGTTTGCCTTGCTACACAGCACAGCAACCAAAATTAGAAGTAGGTTTCTAAGCCTCATACATCCATTAACGCTAAAAAAGCACTTTTATTGAATACGCTAATACGTAGTATTAGGTTGCCCCAAAATTAGGATAAAATTTGTTAGGAATCAGCTGCCGGAAAGCGGTAGTTTCAACAATATTGACGTAAATCGAATCAAAAGGGTTGAGATCAGTCCAAGATATTTTTCAATTATGAAAATTTCATATTTCTTAACTGTCTGAAATAAAGCAACTTATCAAGTTTTTATTTTCGATTTTCATAGTTTGGCACAGGCTTTGCCCTACCATATTCGTGATTGTGAAATCACACTGAAAGATTGTGAAATCACACTGAAACTAAACTATGTAAATATTCGGTTGATTGAGGAGGCGTCATACCAAGCAGGCCTGTCTACTGACAGGTAGAGTCGAATCCCCTCCTTAACACCTAAAGTATTAAAAAAGCCAGATGGAACGACTGCTACACCATCTGGCTTTTTTTATGGGGATAAGTCTCCTTATGATTAGGAAAAATTAATCGGTCCCCCAGAATTTGCGTAGTGAAAAATAATCTCGACAATTCCATCGGGCATTATCTCTCCGGCAAGAGGACAGCAAATTTGTGTTTTAGCTACCTTGTTGTGGCAAGTTTTAATTACAGAAATTCTCAGGCCAAATTGAACCACACTTACCGCAATCCTTGATTTTGTATTTTTCTACATCACGAATTAATGTGATTTTCCTTTTTTCAGAGTAAGTGTACCCCTCGATAATTGCATCAAATTCAAAATCGTAAACTCCTTCTTTTACATCTTTGCCATCCTGTGTTCCATCCCAAGCTTCTTCATAGTCTGATGAACTGAACAAAATTTTAGATCCATCTTTTATTACCACAGAATAGTAGGTGAACGGCCCGGAAGTGTACCCCCAAAACAAGTCATTCTTACCGTCTCCATTTGGTGTAAATACATTTGGAAACGTCAACCCAGTTGAGTCAAGAATTATCACTAGAGGAGAAGTAGTACAGCCATTCCTTTTAATATCCCCCTTTGTGCAAGCAAAGAACAATACCAATAGTGGAAATAGTACAAATGTTATTAGCTTGTTTGTTCTCATAAATGATTTGCTACAACGTTTGAATTTAGTGCCGGCGGCCCCGCAAAGCGGGGCTGAACTTTATTTACTTTGTTGTGCGTAGTTTTAAGTCTTCATTGTCTCTTATAATCCGTATTTCCTTTGGTTGTATGTACGGTCATTTTTTCTACTGAATTTGTGCCGATGAATGTAACGGTCATAAGATGCTGTTTTTCAAAAAAGAAGGTATCATCCGATTCGGGATGAATGATGAATTTCCTTCCCTCAGGGTTGATATAAATGAACTTGCCGGCTTCCACGGTAATAGTTCTTTCTTTACTATCCTCTCCTATATAGCTTCCTTCAAATTTCTTGAAGTCCATTTCGGTCATTGGAATGGGTTGTTTTTGAACTGGCAATTCATAAGGCAAATCGAATAATATATTGATGATACCATCGCTGATTGCCCCACGGATATCGCCAGGATATTTCATATTGTTTGTATTGTTCAGGAAAGTCATAAATATCCTCTCCTCAAAAAAGCGTTGAGAAAAACAGGAGAATCCTTCAAAACTACCTCCAAACCAAGTAGTGGTTACACTGTCAGTTTGATTAGGATACAGCCGTTTACGAACTTTGAAACCTATGCCCATACTGTTGCTGTCGGGTGTGAACATCATTTTCATCATCTCACCTGAGAGTAATTTGTCGGTGTAAAGCGACTTATCAAACTTCCATTGGTCTTCCACAGTCGAGTACATTTGTCCAGCGGCGTGAAGGTTGTTCAAGTTCGTTACCCATTCCTTTCTATAGCCGTTTTTGTTCAGCACATAACCCGTTGCCATTTTCTCGATTACCTTTCGTTCATCGGCCACCCCCGAATTATTCATTGCTAATGGAGTAAGGATATTGTCCTGCAACACCTTTTCCCAGGATTCTCCGGTTACCTTTTCAATAATAGCACCCAGTATGTTATAATTGGAATTGCTGTATTTTGCTTTAGAACCAGGTTCAAATTCCAAATCTCCACTGCACCATTTGGTCACTAACGTATCGACGGGATGAAAATCCCTTATGGCATCAAAGCGAAAGTCACGATAGGAACTAATACTAGGTATGCCCGAAGTGTGATTCAACAGGTCAAGTATGGTTACTTGGACGCCTGTTTCTTTCCTGTAATAAGAGAGATAATCTGTTATTCTTCCATCTAACTTTATTATCCCCTGTTCGACTAATTGTAAAGTCAGAATCGCGGTGAAATTCTTGGTCTTTGATGATATTCTGAATTTGGTGTCAATGGTATTAAGCACTTGCAGTTCCATGTTCGCGTATCCAAATACTCCCTGATAAATGATGCTGTCTCCTATTGCAACAAGTACAGCTCCCTGAAACTTGTCCAACTCGTGATACCGTGCAAAGAGTTGGTGTATTTTCTCGGTCTTAGTCTGCGCTGTCAGATTAGCTGTGGTCATGAGAAATATTGTGTGTATGGTCAGCAGTAATCTCATTTATTCATATTGCGCACAACATTTGAGTAAAGCACATATTTTGTCCTGTTTAGCAGCAATAGTGCCTCAGCGAAATTGCTTTAAGTTACCAATTTTTAAATTTTGGGAATGATCGCGAAATCTTTAGTTTTAGGTTTACATTCTAAATGAATCAAAAGACATTATTATTACTACATGAGGGAATCCTGGGGAGAATAAATCCCCATATTGTTAAGAATTATTAATTCGTCCGATAAAATCGAACCGAATTTAAAAGACAGAAACTCTCTGCGATTTTACTCTTCAGTTAATTCCTCAAAATTTTCTTCAAACCAAGCTCGGGCAACATACCATCGATCGGTATGGTTTTTTGGATTTCTCGCGATCATTCCCATATCCTCTTCAGGATTATCTGCATCACTCACGCTAACGCCTGTCAAATCTTCACCTTTTACATAAGTTCGCATCTCGGAAATATTCGTTCTTCTGTACTTTTTAAATTCGCTCATTTTAGAATCTTATGAGCGCAAAGATAAACGCCTTTTTATTTTCCCCACTCCACCGCAGAGTAAAATAGTTCAGTTCCGTACTGAACATCCAGGGTATCGTTGTTGTCAATTGTGAGATTTTTCCTGACGGAATATATTCTCCCAACGTTGGAGGCGAAGACCTCATAACTGCGTCGATAGTCGATGAAAGACTTGAAGTTTTCATGTTCAACTGTCACGGTCGAATCATGCGTGAATCCGCCTGCTGTAAAAGGCATATAAATTCGCTCATAATAGCAAGTAACGCCTGATTCATTGTTCAAGGCGTTGCAGTCCCAATCCTTGTCATAAGAAATGGCAAATGCCATCTTTACATAGCGGTCATTCTCTTCGACAACCTCAGCATTAACGGCAGTTCTTTTGATCGCCCAAACATCTTTAACCGCCCAGGGGAGGGAGTCATTATCCCGATAGTATCGTCTCAATTTACGCGCCTCATCACCTTCCTCATCAGTAAAGCTTTCGCCAACAACTTCTTTGATTTGATAGGTGTCAGTATCGTGAGCCGGAATTAAGGCAACATCATGAAAAATATCGATTACATCATAAACGACATATTGACCTTCGTCATAAGAAAAGTAGTGATAACCGTAGTTAATAGTGGTATCCTTTTTTTTGCAAGATGCCGCTAAGAGCAGGATAATTGATATCGATAAAATCTGTCTCACTATTTAG